>CAMKFS010000008.1 GCA_946411935.1 uncultured Candidatus Saccharibacteria bacterium
CCCTTATGTACCTTTTTATGCATTGACTTAACTAGTAATTGAAGTTCAATTACTTTCCGTATGGCTTTCAGCCATACTGTCACTTCACTCGCTCACAAATAGAAACGCAAGCGTTTCTGCTTGTTCGCTCGTTCGTGCCGTCAATTAATTTCCTATTGTTGTCATGTTCAAATTGTTAAAAGATAAATTTTCTGGGCCAAAGAAAACTACTTTATTAATAATTCGTAGTTTGGTTTGCCTCGCAGTATTTATCAAACTATGTTCAGAGGTTCATAAAAATTGAACTTGAATCAAAAACTGAATCTATCTTATCGCATTTTTTTGACTTATGCAAGTACTTTTTTGGACTTTTTTGACAATTTTTAGGCTTTTTTAGCAAAAATACACTTTTCCCCTTTAAAAATAGCCTATTTTATTTGTTTTTACGCTTCACTCTGCGTCGAATTATTAGCGCAATAATAGTCGGCACAAGAATGAGCAAAGGAATCCCGAAATAAATAGTTATTACCATCGTAAAAGAGAAGCCTATATAATTGCTGCTGGACATTTTGCCGGAAATATAAGCCATAATATTCAGACCCGCAAACAATACGGCTATAATTACTGCCGTTATAATTGCTGGTTTATAACTAGGCTTTTTATCCTTTGAGGTATTCATATATCTCCTCCTTATCGGCTTTTATTAATCGTAGTCGCGACGCAATCTCTGCGTAGGCGACAGCAATGTCGCGAGCAAGAATCTTCTCTTTTTCATGCTTCGAGAAGAAGCGCTTAAACTTCCTGGCATCTTCGTCGTTCTGAACAAAGTAGGCCATGTAGCGCGGATAATCCGGTATCGTCTTGTCGCCCTCTTCCTTGTATAACCAGTCCCAGTTCTTATAAACCCAGTCAAAAGCTTCACTACGAATTACATAATTACGGAGTAATCTTAAGTAAAATAGATGCCGATCCTGGCTACGGACTGTGCCGTCTTTCAGTCTATCTAGGTAGCTGATAGCCACATCGTGATCGCGGACGGCAGTCAAAGCGTCCATGAGGTCGCGCTTGAGTGCTGAATCAGGAGTTGTACTATAAATACCAAAGTACTTCATTGATAGTTCAGGGTGCTTGCGCACCAGAGTAGAAGCAATAACCCAGCGTAAATTCTGGTTTAATTTTGCAACAAAGATATTGCCATATTCTTCATCTACGTCATCAATATATTCTTCATCGGCAGAATAATGCATCATGCCCATGATAAGCGAGCGAAGCTTTTTGTCGTCATCTGAATCATCAGGACGCTCTTTAATGCCTAGCTTGCGATAGTGTGGATAAGCTAAGTCTCGAATGTATTTCATGAAACGATGTTTCTCTTCACTCTTTGGCGGGAAGAACACCTTCAAATCCGAAACAATTGCCGAAATTAGCTCCCAGATGATTGGATCCGTCTCGTCAGCAAAAGCCTCAATTAGGGGGAGGAGTGATACGCTTTTAACGCGATCGGTCTTGGCGAGCAGGCGACGGTCGATTAAGAGGCGAAGTTTCTGCTCACGGTTCAGCTCGTCGAGATGTTTTAGCTTCTCTCTTAACTCTTCGTCCGATAAATTAATGAGATAGTGGCCGGTCAGGTCATCACGAATCTTTCGAATTGGATACTTATTATCGTCAGTCTCGCCCGTAATAAGAAAGCGCTCCTGTTCGCCGTCTGTAATGACCGGATATCCGGACTGAGTGAGCCATGGCGTCATAAATTCTTTTACATCAAAGTCAGCGTACGGGCTGAGCGCATCCCAGAGATCGTCCGCCTCGGTATTGCCATATTTATGCTTCTCGAAGTAATCGGCGAGCCCCTTGAAGAAATTCTTTTCACCCATCGTGCGCATTAGCATCATAAGAAGACGAGAACCTTTACCGTAGACAATTGCACCATCAAAGAGATTAGAAATATCTTCAACATTCTTTACGCCAACGCGAACCGGCTGAACATTCGGCAGACAATCACGACTGAATGCCGCCATGATTGCGCCCGTATAAAAATCATCCCAGGCAGACAGCTCAGGGCGAATCTTATCCGTCGAATAGACCTCCATCATGTTCGCAAACGATTCGTTGAGCCAAAGGTCATCCCACCATTTCATCGTCACGAGGTCACCAAACCACATATGCGCTAACTCATGCGCAATCACGATAGCGACATACTGTCTCTGGTCGAGCGAAGATTTTTCGTTGGCTATCATTGCAATTTCGCGGAAGGTCACAAGCCCCCAGTTCTCCATCGCGCCTGCCTCGAAATCTGGCAGAGCTAAAAGATCCATCTTCGGCAATGGGAACGGCGTTTTGAAGCAATCGTCATAAAAATCCAGAACATCAGCAGCAAATTGAGCAGCATATTGCAAATCAGATACTTTTTGATGGATGCCGGCATAGGCGGTAATTTGGATACCATGCTTTGATTCGACCTGACAGCCAACGAAGTTGCCGACCGCAAAGGCCAAGAGGTACGTAGACATCTTGGGAGTACGCTCAAAAGTAACGGTTTTTTGATGAGGCTCAAGCTTTTCTTCTTTGATCGGCATGTTGGCCAAAACAGTATCAGTCGGCGTTTTGGTAATAATCGTCAAATCAAAAGTCGCCTTAGCGGCCGGCTCATCAATACAGGGGAAACATTCGCGAGCATAATGCGACTCAAACTGAGTCGCCACGATATTCTCAATCTTGCCGTCATTATTATAAGTCGAGAGATAAACGCCCTGCATATCCTTCTCGATAGGGGCAAAATGCTCAAATTCTAGCTTTATTTTCTTTTCAGTATCGATGCCCGAGATTATGATAGCCCCATTTTCTCTGGCATAGTCGTGTTCTTCGCCGTTGACTTTAAGATTTTTGATACGCAGCTTTGAAGCATGAAATTTAATCGTATCCGCTTTTGCGCGACCGGTAATTACCGTGACGGCATCCATATTATTTTTTGCGGCATTTATGTCTAAAGTTAAATCGTAATGTTCAGGCTTAAAGTAATCAAAAAATCTCTCCATATCTATATTTTAACATGGAGAGACTAATTGCTTATGATTATTCTGCTTCGGCTGCTAAGACTGCCTGAGCGCGATAGATCATCTGGTCGGTTTCGTCAGTCAAGACAACATAGATAGGCTTGCTATCATTTGTCGAAATGAGCGCATAGCGACCTTCGAAGACTGGATTCTCGTTCTTCTCATTGTCGAGTTTAAAGCCGAGATAGCCAAGTTTCTGAGTAACAAAGCGACGGATTTCATCAGAGCGCTCACCAATTGTACCAGCGAAGACTAAAGCGTCGCAGCCACCGAGGCTTGCCGCCATTTGACCAACATAGCTCTGAATGCGATAAACGAAGATGGAGTGCGCCATCGTTGCGCGTGGGTCGCCCTCGTCACGCTTCTGGATAATCTCACGCATATCATCAGTGCTACCAGAGAGGCCAAGGAGACCACACTGCTTATTGAGGTAGAGCTCAAGCTCTTCGTCAGTTTTAAAATTCATCGCATGCTTGATTGCCATCGCAGCGGCAACATCCATGCTACCAGCGCGAGTCGACATTGCGACGCCTTCGAGCGGAGTGTAACCCATCGTATTATCCATAGCTTTGCCATTATAGATAGCGGAAATACTCGAGCCGGAACCGAGATGCATGGCAACGAGCTTCTCTGGAAGGATGCCCTGCTCCTGCATATAGCGAGAGATGAAGGCATAGCTTAAACCATGATAGCCATAACGCTTGATTTCATACTTGTCTGCAAGCTCAGTATCGAAGCTATAGTACTTCATCGTATCTGGCTTATCCCAATGGAAAGCAGTATCCGAAACTGCAATTAGCTTCGTATCGGCAAAAGATTCGCGAAGAAGCTTAATTTCGTTCGCAATATTTGGAACATGGATTGGAGCGCGCTTCTCTGCTTCAGCGAGTTTTTTCATGAATTCCGCATCAACGACACGGTCTTTAACAAAGTAATCGCCAGGAGCAACCATACGCGTAACAATTGCGACGAGCTTATTTTTCTCGTTAATATACTGCTCGTCAGTAAGGATCTGTGGCACAACCGTAGCCGCCTCATTGAGGTGCTTAATTGTGACTTTAATATCTTTTTTGTTGCCTTTCTCATCCTTGAGAGTGCAAATTACTTTTTTACCCTCATATTCGAAATGAAGCTGCGCTAAGAGTTGATCGCCATCGTAAAGCGCATATTTACGACTGGCGCTGCCCGGATTCGTGATTAAAATAAGTTTGCTCATAAGAGCATTATACCGCAAGTATAGAATTATTGCCTATTCCTCTGAGGTATTGACTTTTCTGCTTACGTATAGTATAATATAAGAGTGAGCTATTCTTACGAAAAATAGCCATGTTTCTCGTTGATTGATCATACACGGAGGTGGAAGGTATGGAAATTTCATTTAATCTTAAAGTCGAAAAAGACAAGAAAATCATTGAAACACGAGGATTTAAAAAGCTTTGTGAAATAGCCGAAAAGATAATTATCAAGACTACTCTAAACTATTACGCAGATAAGCTCGCATATGCGAGATTCTGGTTCTATGACGACATCTTCTCTAGGCCATTCTATAGGCTCGCTATCTATATCGACGGAAAGAAGCCAAATACGAGTCGAGACAAAGTGACAGCTATGGGGATTTATATTTCCAAAGTGAACGTCAATAAAGACAGTGCCGCTCTGCTCTGCGCCGATGATTGCCTAAGCATTGAATTTGATATAGAGACAATAGATGAAAGCGAACAGCATATACAGTTGTTCCATGATTACTTAGCAAAAAATTTAGAGTTAGCTTTGATCAACACGGACTATATTATCTAGCTTCAAAAAGCCCCCTCAAATGAGGGGGCTTTTTCTAGCCGCGACTATTCTTATTTGTCGACTACTTCGCCTTCGACTGCGTCGTCGTCATCCTTTTTATCTGAGTCAGATTTTGCGTCGTCTTTCTTATCTTCGGAAGCGGACTGATAGAGCTTAGCGCCAATTGGCATAATCTTATCGTTGAGCTCCTTGGTCGCAGCCTCGAGCGCATCTTTGTCATCCACCTTATTCTCGAGAGCTTCTTTAGCGTCAGCGACAGCCTTCTTAATAGTCTCTTTATCGTCGTCAGAGATCTTGTCCTTGTATTCGTCTGGCATCTTTTCTGCCTGATAAATCGTATTTTCAAGGATATTTTTAGCCTCGATTGCTTCCTTTTTCTTCTTATCTTCTTCGGCATGAGCCTCTGCATCGCGCTGAGCTTTTTCGATATCTTCCTTGCTCATGTTGCCGGAGTTCTGAATCGTAATGCTCTGCTCTTTGCCGGTGCCCTTATCCTTTGCGGTAACATTCAAGATGCCGTTAGCATCAAGATTGAAAGTAACCTCAATCTGCGGAATGCCGCGTGGAGCTGGTGCGATACCGTCGAGAATGAAGCGACCGAGAGATTTGTTATCGGCAGCCATTTCGCGCTCACCCTGGAGGACATGAATTTCAACCTGTGGCTGATTGTCGCTAGCGGTCGAGAAGACCTGAGATTTGCTGGTCGGAATAGTAGTGTTGCGATCAATAAGTGGAGTGCGAACACCGCCCATCGTCTCAATGCCGAGGGTAAGTGGAGTGACATCAAGGAGAAGAACATCCTTCACGTCACCGGCGAGAACGCCGCCTTGGATAGCCGCACCAACCGCAACAACCTCATCTGGGTTCACACCCTGCATTGGATCCTTGCCAAAGAATTTCTTTACACGCTCAACGACGGCTGGCATACGAGTCATACCGCCAACCATAACAACCTCTGCAATATCGCTTGGCTTAAGGTCGGCATCCTTCAAAGCACGCTCGACCGGACCATCGAGTTTCGTAAGGAGCGGCTCAACGAGCTCTTCGAGCTTAGCGCGAGAAAGCGTTAGTTCGAGGTGCTTAGGACCATCAGCATCAGCCGTAATGTACGGAAGGTTAATTTCTACCTCAGTAGCAGAACTGAGCTCTTTCTTTGCCTTCTCTGCCTCATCCTTAACGCGCTGCATAGCGGCAGCATCATTGCGAAGATCAATACCGGTATCGCTCTTGAAGCTATCAAGAATATAATCGACAATCTTATTATCGAAATCTTCGCCACCGAGGTGAGTATCGCCATTCGTAGATTTTACTTCGAAGACGCCATCGCCAAGTTCGAGGACGGAGACATCGAAAGTACCACCACCAAGGTCGAAGACAACGATCTTTTGATCTTCATTCTTTTCGAGACCGTAAGCAAGCGCAGCTGCAGTAGGCTCATTGATGATGCGGCGGACTTCGAGACCAGCAATCTTACCAGCATCCTTGGTAGCCTGACGCTGAGAATCATCAAAGTAGGCTGGGACCGTAATAATAGCTTCAGTAACCTTCTCGCCGAGGAAAGCCTCTGCATCGGCTTTAATCTTGGAAAGAATCATTGCGGAAACTTCTTCTGGCGTATATTCCTTACCACCAAATTCAACCGCAACGCCGTTGCCCTTCTTTACGATCTTGTATGGGGCATTCTTTTTATCGTTCTGAACTTCTTTATCATCAAACTTACGACCAATGAGGCGCTTAATGCCATAAATCGTATTCTCTGGATTAGTTACACGCTGGCGCTGTGCAACCTTACCGACGAGACGCTCATTTTTCTTCGTAATAGCAACGACGGATGGCGTAGTGCGATCGCCCTCGCTGTTCGTAATAACCTCTGGCTTACCAGCAACCATGTAGGCAAATGCCGAGTTGGTTGTACCGAGGTCAATACCGATAATTTTGCTCATTTAATTTTCCTCCATTTAGAAAATCTTTTACGTTTAGCACTCATGGTGAATTAGTGCTAATTCTTACAGATAATTCTAGCTCATTAGCACTCTACTGTCAAGAGTGCTAATACAGAGGTCAGAGCAAGATTTTAAAAAGATTTTTTATAATGTTTGCCAATTACGACACATACAATACCCGCAACCAGGATGCTCGCCAAAATAATAATCTGTCGCATGTGATCTGTGCTGACGCCGGTTGGGATTGGGACGTCTTTGGTATTAGAGATGATAACTAAGTCCGTTTGATTATTGCCGGTGATTATGCCAGTTTGGCTAGAATACGTCGTCGTATACCCCTCGGCCGAATAGTCTGCCTCTTGAATTTCCCAAGTAATACCTTCATTAAAAGTACACTCGAGATATTCTTCCGGCTTCATCGATATAGCCGCCTCGTTATTTACAAAATTCAAAGTACTAGCATTCGTGCCGTCCGTGCAGCTTACAGAAGTAGGTATAGCGCCATCCGCCGAACCAGTAATTTTCAGCGTAATCGAAAAGCTTTTATTAAGGTCAGCTCCGCTACCTAGAGCATGCTTCTCGACTCTTAACTTACCCGTCGTAAGTTGTCGATCCCTCATCGTAATGACTCCCGGAGACGTTAGGGCGTTTGCGGGATTAGAGCCCGTGATTTCGCCATTAACGATTCTAAACGTAATATCTCCAGCTACCGCATAACCAGTCAACGCTACCGTTTCCGTGAGCCTATACTCTCCATCAGGTAGAGCATATATGCTAGCGCATTCGTTCGTCGTTCGCCATACAAGTTCGTAGTTGTTATGGCTAAGATTTGTAATACCACTCGCGATGATCGGATCGATGCTGAAATCAATCGGATCAGATTCAATAGTGCCAGTAAGCATCAACTCAACCCCGGCAAGATTATTAGCTCCATCTGTCTTGCAAATCTTCGTCAAGATTGGCTGAGCATTTGCAATAATTTCATGGTCAGTAATGACATCTCTAAAAGTGTATTGGTACTGGCGCTTCCCGCCGACTGTACCAATATAGGCCAAGTCACTCGCATAATGTGTATAGCCATCGATCATAATCGTAGAAAGTTCATAGCCAGAATCGACCGTAATAGTGATACTCTTATTTTCACGCCAGGTCACCTCATTATCGGATGGCGTAATTGTCATATGGTTAGCATTTATACCAAGACTCGTCGCCACTGTGCTGACGCCGACGAAGCCAAATTTAGTCGCACAGTGCGAGCCGGACCAACGATAAGTGAAGCCGCGCGCATCGACTAGCGCCAAGAAGCCAGAAGTTTCGTCCGAAGGCAAAGAATCGGCATTCTGCGTCGAAGCAGTACCAGAAATAAGCAGATGGTTGTTTCTCTTCGAGAAGTAGGCATAAGTCCCCTCTTCATCGTCTGTCGAGGCATTATTTTCATTATTCGTCGTTAGAGAAAAGACTTTGCCGTCTTTAAGTCCACTGACAATTTCAACCGATTCGACATAATTACTAGCTACGCCATTTTGATCTAAATAGCGATCGCTATTCCCTGTTCTTCCGCCGTTGAGTGTTAAGTGCGTCGTGGCAGAATTGCCAGCAACAGTACCTGGCGTGGTCGACCAATAGGTTTTACCGTCCTGATTGTTGTAATTAGTCGAATCAATCGTATCGAGATCTTTTATCAACATCGCCATCGCGCTCTCGCTGGCATCAACAAGTGTACGCGGGGCGCTAGGATCATCGTTATGATAGTATAGCTTAACCGTAACATCATAAGAATCGCCATCATAATAGCCGCCCATACGCTTCATTTCCCAGAGGTCAGTCCCATCAGTATGCTTAAGACTGCTACTCTGAAATTCTTGGAGCGCATTATTTGAATAGTGCTGTTTGCCTTCAAGGATACTGTGCCCGCTAATGCGGTTGCCGCTGAGGTAAACCGTAATGTTATCGATTGTCATTTCAAGATCAAGCTCGTCGCCGTCTTGTGTTTTTGCTGCTTTCGGCCACATAATCGAGACGCTATTTCCAGAACCAAGATTATAGGCTCTTGGAGCAGCATTGCTAGATTGAATATTGCGAATATAGTCGCCTTTAACAATAATTGCATGATCGCCAGCTTTGTTGTTATGGAAGGAATATTTCGTAGTGCGTTCTTGGTCGAAACGACCACCCGAAGCCATTTCTGCAGCAGTATAAGTTTCACTAGTGATAAAATCTAGAGCATTTCCTTGAATCGAGACGGTTGCGCACTCGTCAGCGCTAAGCGTGCTGACACTGCAGGCGCGATTAAGGTTCACCTTATTTGGGTCGACAAAGATATCATTCTGGCCAAGACCAGTCGAGTCTGTTCTTGCCCATCCATCTGTGCTAACCGTAACACCACCGATATTCGAGATAGGGCCAATATACGCGGAGGCGAGGTTGCTTTCGATAAAAATAAAGGCCACGCAAAATGCAGTGACGGCAAACAATTTACCAAAAATTCCTTTGTTTTTGTTTTGCATTTTTGACCTTTTTGTATTAATTTTTGGAATGTTTTTATTTTTACAATTTGCTAACGTTTATTTTAAATTATCACTCCTGTTTTGTCAATAGCCGCCTCTTTAATTAGTCTTTCTCGAGCATCTTAACGAAACCAGGCGTCGTCATAAGCAAAGCGCCAATAACCGAACCGGCGAGTGCCGCCAAGAGATCGAACATTGTATCATCTACCCCGACCGAGACAAGCTGTTGCATGCTCTGTCCAAGGAATTTGTCGCAAGCAAACTCGAAACATTCCCAACCTACCGCAATTAGCGCACAAACAGATATAATAAAGAGGATTTTGAAGCCGCGCGGGGTTTTGACGACCTTGAAATATTTTAAGCCATAATAGCCGACGAGCGCCGATAAAATACCAGAGCCAAAGTGAATAATCTTATCAAAATATGGCGCCGTCTTATACCAATCGAGACAAATTCCGAGATCGAGCGCGACGAAGAGAAAAATATAGAATATTAGCTGAATACGAAAAGAGATGTGACTCTTATAGACTTTCTCGATGATTGGCGGAAGAAAAGGTAGACCAATGCCCGCGATTACGCCACCCCATTTGTTATAGTCCGGATCAATAATAATCTTAATTAAGAATAGGAGCGCCAAAATAATGAAACACCCCCTAATTGCGTAGATTAATGCACGCTCGACCTTATTCATGTTATCTATTATACCCCAAGAGAAGCACAGATCGCTGAGATGAGTGCTGATAGCAAGTCGAAAGAAGCACTAAAGTGTTTGGAATATTAGCAGGCGCATTTTTATTAATGGCGGAGGAATTTACCACTTCGAGGATCGTGTCATTTGAACCATTCTTGTTATTTTCGAGGTCATAGAGAGGGTTCTGACTATCTTCGACAATCGCATAGGCAAGCACCTGCGTATAATAGCTGCGGCCATCCTCGAGATAAATCTTACCAGAAGAATGCTTAGAGAAATAATCGCCTTCACTATAACGATTAATCGTGCCAAACATGGAATTGCCATTCATATTATGCCCATAGATTACAGAATAATCATCGGAGGTCAATTTGCTACGGTAGTCAGCAAAAATACTACCGGCAATCGAATAATCTTTCTTATAATCATGAGTTAAATAAAACTGGTTATTATTTGTCTGAGTGATAGGATAGTTAATCTCGGTATCATCGAGCGTAATCCAGGCAACAATATCCGAATTTGTTTGCTTAAGCTCCGAAATACGCTGGTCGTCTGGAGTATTCTCAACAAGCTCAGCTGCTCCTTCAATAACTTTCGTCTCGTTATGGATGCAGACTGCATCATAAACTACATAGAGACAAAGTGTTAAAATCGCAACAAAAACGACAATTATAATCTGGCTTAGCAGTCGATCAATTAGATCCATGATGATTTGCAGTCTAGAGTTCATGGGTTCTAAATACTCCGATTATTAAGCTTGTGATTTCTGTTTTATTAACTGCCCCAAAAGTGCGCGAGTCATCATATTCATTGCGATTATCGCCAAGAATGAAATATTGTTCAGACGCAACCTTGTATGGGTATTTAACCGTAGAATCTTCCGGGAAGAATGCATCGCCATACGCGGCGTTTTCCTCTGGATGCCCATTAATTTTCACTTCATCATCTACAACATCGACAATGTCGCCCGCTTTGGCAGCAATCCGACCGACACAAGTGCGATCGCCGCAGCGATAACTAACTACATCGCCGATACTGTAGTCGCCAACGAGGTGGAACATTAAAGCAAGGTCGCCACCGCGAATATTCGGAGACATCACATTCGTATCGATGCGCATGAAGCCATAGATGCGGAACAATAGAATATAGAGCAGCAGAATCGTTCCGACCAGTTTGGCACCCAGAATGATTAGACGACGGCGCAGCTCGTGACTAACCGTCCGAGCTGTAGCCGGTTTTTCTTTTTGTTTTTGTTGCATTTTATTAACGAATTATTATTTTTTAGCAGTGCGCATTTTTTTGCCGTAGACTACTGCGCCGACAGAGATAGCACCGAGAAGAATGTATGGCCAAAGATTGAGGAATAAGCCGGTCGGAATAGTATTATCCTTCGTATTCGTAAAGCTTGCGCTGTTATCGGCATCAGTAGCAGAAACCGTTCGCTGACCGGTCGTACGAGCAGCAGTAGCTGCGGAATTGCCATTCGCTACCATAGTAGTATAGCCGCTATAGCTATCCTCGGTGACTGTGTAGGTCTCACCGACATCAATTTGGTTTACACTGCCATTATTACCGATGCGAATCTCGTCGCCGCCTTTGAGATAGACAACACAATCCGTGTTTGCAGCGCAGCTAGTAGCAGAGTTTGAGCCGGCCGATGCTCCGGAAACCGTATAGGTCGTGCCGGCAGGGCCAGAAATATTTGCCGTAAACTTGAAGTATTGGTTCACATCGCCACCAGAGCCTTTGACGGTCTTAGAGAGTACGATGTCTTTTTTGCCATACTGCTTCGTTGAACTAAAGTCGAATTGAGTGACTTTCTGACCAGAAGCATTGTGTAGGTAAGCAGTAGCAACCTGACCAGTAATTTCATTATTTGCATCGACAGTATTACGTAAATCAAATAGTAATGTATATTTTGTAGAATCTGCACTATAACCGCTAACTGCAGTCTCAGCAACTTCAACAGTTACCTGCTTTGGTGAATTATCAGAAAAAGCGATTCCAGTAAGATCTACATCTATACACTTTGAGACTTTGTTATTGGTAGGTGTTGCATTGCTGAAGGCAATAGATTTCGATGCAGGCAAGCCAGTCAGGCCAGTTGATCCGGCCGTAAAAGTATAGTTGAATGTTGCCGTTGTTGCATCATATACATTTTCGATGGACTTACAAATTTTGAATGATTCTGGCTCAGTGACAGATACTGAGGCAGCATTTACAATACCTACTGCACTTAATGCCGTTATTGCTGAAATTGTTGCGATTTTTATTGTTTTGTATTTCATTTTTGACCTCTTTTTTTGTTATTTTTGACCTCTTTATTTTTTTCTTTATGTTAGATATTTACGTTTTAGCATATTTTACTCTCCCTATTATCGCTATAATAAATCCACTCATTATTGCGCCTGCCATAACGAATATTATTGGCGGAATTTTAATATTAATTCCGGTTGGAACTGAGGAGTCTTTTTGATTTCTAACAACTGCAGCCTTCGTTGTATTTCCCAACGTTACTCCACTTGCATCAGTATACGTAACCGTGTACCCTTCGCTGCTAGCGATACTTTCTGTTACTAGATACGAATATGATGTCGGAACACTCAATTCAATCCATTCTTCATTCTTCAAAGATACAGTCGCTTTATTGTCCGTAACCGTTAAAGTTCCGCTTGTACTATCGCTCTTTTGGTAATCCAAGCTCGTAATGTCGCCCGTGACATCCATTCCGTACGGAGCGAAGTTGATATTTATATCGAATATATCGTTGACCGATGCGCCAGTGCCGCTAACTATTTTCGTTATTTTTAATGTACCAATTGACGGTTCATAACAATACTCCATCGCATAAGATCCATAGCCATAAGACGAAATGGTTTGATGGCTCACCAAAGAATAGTCAGGAATTATAATTGGGTCATCAAATATCGGCACGTATCCACTTGGTATACCCCCCTCTGGAATTTCATAAGCACGAGACGTTTGAGATAGTGTTCTATGATTAGTGTTAGAGCAATCCGAATAATAAGTAGTAATTTGTCCAAATGAACGCATATACTGATACAGAGTTAAATCATCGTCACCCATACCTTTCTTAATACTGAAAGTACCGCCGCTCCCCTTTCTGTAAGTTAGAGGTCCGCCAGTAGCCGGATTTGTACCGCCATTGGGAGGATACCCATCCGTTTCTTGCGTTACAGTATAATCGCCCTCCGGTAGATCGGTTAGCGTGCTACAGCTAGTGGTAGTAGAGTATTCGGCATATTCGGCCGTCGTAGTCGAGCTGTAGGTATTGCTGATTTGCACGTTCGATAGGTCGATTGTTCTGCCATCATAAGTGCCGACGATTTTTAGCCTTGCTCCAGATACTCCAGTATCACTGCCGAAGGGACCACCACCGGAACCGTTGTTTAGTTTTAGGCAGATTGTTTTCTGTCCTAAGATGCGATTGACTAGAGTGATACGATTATTAGATAAAGTACCGGAGCCTTGATGATTGTACGCTACACCGTTCACAATACTAAAGCTAGAAGTAAATTCCTCTGCTAGATAGCCATCAGGCGCCGCCACTTCCCTAAGCAGATAACTGCCATCTTCTAGCAGAAGACTGACGCAATCATTCTGCACAGTAGTAAATCTCAAATTAGTGCGCGGGAAATTATTATAGCCATTCGGAACCGTATATCCATACTGTAGAGACGATGAATAAAATTCTATCTGCCCATTTGCCGAACCGGTGAGCTCAAAAGTTGCGCCGCCAATTTTATTTTTAAGAGTATCTTCTTTGCAAACATAGAAATAGCTCGCGCCGCGATCATCGGACATATAGACCGTGTTTGCGTTGTAATCAAACGCTCCTCTAGCATCTACAACCTCGCCGCCTTCAACTACTATAGTGATACTGTCGGCTATTCGATATCCGTCTGGAACAGCCGTCTCTTCTAGTCGATACTCACCATCCTCGACTTCGTGTATAACATCGCAGTCTTGGCTGTCCGTAGTCCAGCTTGCAGCAATAATGTCGTCATATCGATTCCTTTCAACCCCCCTAATATTTCTCAAGTCTCGAAACTGATCTTCTTGGAATATCGTTTCATTATCCACGCCGCTAAACCGCAATACGGCGCCGCTCACATTACTATTTTCATCCCCGTTCCCGATCTTACATATAATAATATCGGTCGCCCCCTCAGCGTTGGCGTTTTTCTGATTCAAGAACGAAACAATTGTCCCTACAGCCACGAGAATTAACACAAACAAAAACACAGAAAAACAAAGCTTCCGCGAATGAAGAGATTTTCTGTGGTTTTTATACACTTTTTGTTTCCTCCGCCTAAAAAGAAAGGCGTTTTATTTTTGACCTCGTTTTTGTTTCCACTAAACCACTTAAGCTTATTATATCTATTTTATGCAAATAGTCAAGACTATTTATCGATTCCAGTCAAATATGCGTGGTGAGCATTTTCGTATAGCATATCAGCATATTTTGAGCTGTGCCCATAATTGCCGGAACGCTCAAGAATATCGGCGGCAATATCATAGCGGGAACAATGGTTGCGAGCGAGTTCATCCAGCGGAGTAGTCGTTGAACCCTGATCCTCGAAGCCGTGAACCGAAAGACGGAGTGGATTGAGATAATGCGAGAAAATCGAGCGGATTGTTTCCTGATAACCGTGAAAATTCACAACTACCGGCTTGTCGAGAGTGAATAAATCATCGAAGTCACGCGAAGTGAGCTTGTTATCGGTCGTGCCGATTGCCGCGTAAGACAAAGCAGTAATACCGATAAAGCGCACGCGAAGGTTCGGAGCTTCTGCCTTAGCGAGCTTAATACCCTCAAGCGCCTCGTTGGTCGGAATATCGCCGATTGCCGCAACGATTACGTCAGGGTTATCGTCGGACGCGAATTGGAATATCGAGCAACCATGTCCGTCCAATAACTGATAGCGCGCATGATTAATATCGATCCAGCGCGGCTGCTCGTTTTTATTGAATGTTGTAAGATTTACAACATCTTTAGACTGCGACATAAATTCCCAAGTTGCGGCCGCAGCGACATCATCGACCGGGAAGAAGCAGTTTGCATAGTTTGACGGCTTTGCAAGTAAGCTAGAAATAAGCGCTGGGTTTTGATGGGTATAGCCGTTATGGTCCTGACGTTGCCAACAAGAAGTCGAGAGGATATTAAGCGCCGGAACACTTTTGCGCCACTCAATCTCACTGCTCTGCTTGAGAAATTTTATGTGCTGATCGAGCTGCGAGGAAATAATCGGCAAGAACGACTCATACGAAGTCATACAGCCGCGACCGCCGCTCAAAATATGCCCAGCAAGCGTCGCAAAGAGTGTATTCTCGGAAAGCATTTCGATGATTCGCCCATCCATAGCAAGATGCTGATCCCATTCCTTGATTTCGCGCTGCCATGCACGATCAGAGCTTTCAAATACCGCCGAAAGACGATTGGAGGTCGTCTCGTCTGGAGAGAAGAAATAAAAATCGTCATATTTTCGCATTTCATCGCGAAGACATTCGCCAAAAATTTGCGCGCTTGAACCCATTTCGCTGCCTGGTCGATCAATCCTATCCGGCAAATTCATGATAGAGCTCCTCAAAATTATATGATTTTAGCCAGTCCTCAAGCATCTTCAATTGCTCTCGATCCGTCTTCGCCTTCGGGAGAGGCACTTGATGGGCGGCGCAGTTGCCTTCAACTTTCGTACCGTCGACCTCCTTTGGCCCAGTATAACCCTTTGGGGTTTTCATGATAATGAAAGTATTTTTCTTCAGCGTAGCCAGAGTTTCCTGAAATAGCTCCGTGTTTGTGCCATCGATAATTACTGGATCATAGCCAAAACCGCGGAATAGATTGAGTAGCTCGCGCTCACTGCTACGACCATAGATAGTCGGACCAGAAATCTTGTAGCCATTCAGATGGAGAATCGGAAGCACATGACCGTTTCTGTCCGAATCTAGTAGTTTATTAAGATTGAGACTCGCCAATGCAGTAGCAGTTTCAAGCTCGCCGTCACCGATTAGAACAGCAATGAATTTTTCTGGCTTCCCTAGTGCGGCACCATAAGCCGTCGCAAGCGCATAGCCCAATTCTCCGCCCTCCGAAATGACACCTGGCGTCATCGGACTGGCATGGCTCGGAAAGCCATACGGCCAAGAAAAGTTTTTACAAACAAACTCAATACCATGAAGATTCGGCGTAGCATCTGGGTAATATTCGTAAAGATTACCGTCATAGTATAGGTTCGCCTGGAGAGCCGGAAAACCATGGCCCGGTCCAAGAATAAATTGCATCTTCGGAAAACGTGCCTTGAGATTAGCGTAGGCGATATTAATGCCTGGACAAGAGCCCCAGTGCCCGAGCAGACGCGGTTTTATGTCAGAGAATTCAAGTGGTCGATTGAGCAAAAAATTATCCTGCAAAAAAATCTGTGCAACCGATAGATAATTGCAGAATCGAATACGGCGGTTAATTTCGTTTATGCCCAACCCGTACATGCTTATATTTTAACATAAGCGACAGATAATTAGTGCAAGAAAAAGGGGCGTCATAAATGGGTAAAGGACGCCCCGGGGGGTTAACGGCTCTGGGCCGAAGGTATAAAGCCCTTATAACGAGCCGGCTTGGCAAAGGCTCCCCCTTTTAAATCTATGTAAACACGTGCCTATACGTGCATTACATCAAAAGATGCAACTTAATAAGTCTGGCGAGATTATATCACGAGGCGCATTAAAAATCAACGTGGAGGAGATAGTGCAAGAGAGTTTCTTTGGCGATTGTGTCGATTTTCTTAGCTTTCGCACCAGTCATATCGTGACCGCCAAAAGTCTCCGTAAGATGAAAATGCTTGTTACGTTTTGCGATCTGACGAAGGTTAGTGGTTATCACGAGCGGATCAAAGCGCCCATGAATAACCTCCATCGGAATTTTTAGGCTTAGCGCCTCCCCATAGTTTGCATCATTCAGAATAATATTGTCCATGGTCTTGCGAAAAGCGAGCGTATTAAGTGATTTCTTCTCGAAACTCGACAAAGCGTCAACGAAGGTAGCTATTTTGCCAACTAACTTCGCATCCGTATGGTTGCGCAAGCCGCCATAAAGTCTCGTGTAAAGCGAATCTTTGTAACCGGCAATTTCGTTCGCGCGGATTTCTGGCGGCGAAATTAGGATTAGCTGGTCAACAAGACGATCGCCATTAGCGGCATAGTCAATCGAAATAAGGCAACCCATCGAATGCCCGCAAAGGACTAGCGGCGTATGAATCTTAAGCTTCTTTAAAGTCTTCGTCAGTGTGCGACGATAGCTCTCGTAATTATATCCATAGTTATCCGGCTTTTCGGATTTGCCGAAACCAATTAAATCGAGAGCAATAAAACGAACTTTTGACAAATCTTTATCACGTGCCAGCGGCGGTAATACTTCTCGCCAAGTCGAATAGCTCGATGCGATGCCATGCAAAAAAACGACCGTGATTTCCGGTTTTTCGGCGATGCAATGGTCGTAGCGAACCCGCATCGTTAGCGGAATGTGGAATAAATCGCGAAAGAGCTTGAACATAAGCTAATTATAGCACTCAAACTATTCGTCGAGTAGCTTGAGCGTAGCGCCAATCAGATCAGGAAGCATCGCCTGATAATCTTCATAAATTCGAAATCCGGAAGCATAAGGGTGGCCGCCACCGCCAAAGAAGCCGGCTAGCTGGTCGGCAATCGGCTTGCTGGAGCGAATCTTGCCAGTCAATTTTCCGTCCGGATAAGTCTTGATCGCTACTGCAACTTCAACGCCCTCAACGAGGCGAAGCTCTTCGAGAATGAGCACATTCGGATTATACTCGTCGGAGTATTCCTGAATATCTTCAAACGGAATTAAGACCGTTGCAAGGCGACCATCAAGATGGTATTCAACGCGTTTAATAAGATCAGCTTTGTAGTCGAGGATGCGCGGCGATTTCTTCGAAAACTCGCGGCGACGTTCTTCCATCTCGGCAATCTGTGCGCCATCGTCCATCAGGCTCGCAGCAGCGCGATAATCGTCAGCGGTCGTTGAAGGCGAAGTAAGACCGAGCGTATCGGCAAGAATGCCGTAGAATAAATGCTCCGCGCATTGCGCATTAATAGCAACTTTTTGTTCAGTAAAAATCTTGAATAACAAAGCGCAGCAACTCGAAGTAGTCTCAATGATGCTTTCGTATCCAAAATCTAGGTCCGCCTCCGTCTCGTGGTGGTCAATAACTAACACTGGCGCCGAATAGAGGCAGTTGCGAATCACTGGATCGTCAAGCAATTTACTCAATAAAGTCGAGCTCGCAGTATCGACAATAATAAACGCATCGGCCTTGTAGGCAAAATCGTTCGTTACGCGGTCCCAGCCCGAAAAGTAGCGCATGTATTTCGGAATATCGACTGGGCAATAGAGAGAAACTTCTCTACCCTCAAGCGCCTCTTCGAGCGCCAAAGCGGAGCCCAAAGAATCCCCGTCCGGATTTTCGGCCTGAATAACACAAATATGTTGTTTGTCTTTTATAAAATCACTAAATTTATCGTACATTATGATAATTTTAGCATATTAATAGATATAAATCTGGCTGCTACCGACAGTACGGAGCATTTCCGAAAGCGAATAGCCGTTTATGCGACGGTAATATATTTCGTCAAAGTAACTCGATGTATATTTATCCCCCCATTTTTCGCCGAATGCATATTCAGTTGTTGAACTAAATAAGACACGCTTAATCGTATAGCGACGCGAAGCAAATTCGAATTCTACTTCTCGCCCTCGCGAAAGCAAGTCCTTGAGATAACCTAGGTCCATCACTTCTCCTTGAACTTTATTTCTACTAGTATAGCACCGTCGAGCGATTCGTGCGACTATTCCACATCTTTATATGGATCAAAAGGCTCCGGCTCGTCTGAGCCGGCAATACTCGGCCCTCTATCCGCCTCGTCGGCGGTCGGTAGATCTTCGATTTTTATTTCCGGATTATCATTTTCGATTTCAGCTATCATATCCGTTTCAATTCTCCTCAAGTCGTCGTCCATATTTACCCTTTATTCTTATGGTCATATTGTATCATGGGACGAATATTTTTATGGTATAATAGCATAGGTATAGGGGTGTAGCTCAGTTGGTAGAGCACTGGTCTCCAAAACCAGGTGTCGCGAGTTCGAGTCTTGCCGCCCCTGCCAGAAAAAGTCAGGTCTTAGCCTGACGTTTTTGTTTGCTCAATTATTCAGCCGAGATGGATTTTTTGTAGAGGACGACATTATATACATCGCCATTCATCAAAGTCAAATCAAGCCCATAATTATCATCACCATAACTGAGATATTTATAATGGCCAAAATTCGTGATCTTCGTGAAGCCAAAGTAGGTCACAAAATCCGCAACAGTCTTGAGTGGATAGTCGCGATATTCGACCGCTACATCATTAATCGTCATACCTTTGCCATCCGAACTCTCGGTAGTATAGAAGGCGAGACGATCGATAATATTATTTTCATCTACAGAGATAGCGATATTCTCATAGGAGTAGTCGTACTCAGCGTCAATGACGCGATTTTCGAGTGCTTCGGCCGGAACCTCATTGCCAATAACAAGCTTATTAAAGCTAACTTTCGAATAATCCAATTCAGCCGATAGTGCAGTATTCGGCGGATTGACCTGATTATAGACGACAATCGCCTCCAGGAGAACCAAAAGCATCAAGAAGAATAAGGTAATTATCCAGACAAAAACCATTTTTCGATAGCTATCCTGATACGAACGGCGAAGCTTCCTACCTGCCATGACCTTCCCTTTTTACTTATGGCTATTATAGCTAAATGAAGAATATTTGTAAAATACTTGACATTTTTAGCAATCTATGATAGAATAGTGTTATAGCTTATCTCAAGTCCTATTTAAGAAGGAAATAGGAACAGAAAAAGGATGAGCACCCTCGTCCGTAATTCTAATAATAGAGTTCCGCACTAGGGCAGTGCGCATTACCCGCGGATGAGGAGTAATAGGTTTGTTCCTTTCAAACTAAGCAAAGGTGAGAAGAAAACCAGTCTTGTTCATATTATTCGATTAACAATGGGCGATCGGTTTTCCGTCCAGATCCAAGAATAAAGAATGATCGAACTTGCCTTTGCACGCCTAATAGTTGTCTCTGGATCACCTCCCAGAGACGTTATTATAAATCAATTCCCCCTACAACCGGCGTCAACGCAGCAAGTGCGACGCCGGTTTTTCCTTTCAAGCAATTTTGCTATAATATGCAGAGACGCTAAGTCTGTAGTACCTTCCTTGAATCTGCGGCATGCGGCCGGAAGCCTAGCGGTACCGGACCGCCTCTACCGCAAAGCTAGTTTTCTCGATTTGCCTCCCTCGGCGTTTCGAGTTACTTATACCCTCCCTTCCCTAGCGAAGAGAGGGCTTTTTATTGACTTTGGCCCCCAAAATCTCTATACTTTTCTAGTAAATGTTCAAAATCTTCAAAAATTTTAGAAAAAGCGATATTTTTCTGCTCCTAGGCGGAGTTATCACGGTCGCCGCACAGGTCGTACTCGAACTAAAAATGCCGGACTATATGTCCGAAATCACAAAACTTGTCGAAACTGAGGGTAGCGATATGGGCGAAATCTTCCGCAATGGCGGTCTAATGCTCGCCTGTGCGCTTAGCAGCTTTGTCGCGAGCGTAGCGGCAGGTTTTTTCTTCGCTACAGCAAGCGCAAGCCTATCAATGAATACGCGCAAAAAGCTCTTTGATAAGGTTGAAGAGCTCGGCATGCATGAGGTAAAGAAGTTCTCGACAAGTAGTCTCATAACGCGCACGACGAATGATATTACGCAAATTCAGATGTTCGTCGCGATGGGCGCGCAGATGTTAGTACGGGCGCCGCTTACGGCAATTTGGGCAATCACGAAGATTGCTGGCAAGAGTTGGCAGTGGAGTGCAATTACCGGTATCGCAGTCGTAATTATTCTCTCGACAATTATTACGATCATGTCGGTCACAATCCCGCGCTTTAAAATCATTCAAAAGCTCACCGATAAACTCAATGGCGTAACGCGCGAAAATTTAACTGGCATCCGCGTCGTGCGCGCTTTTAATGCCGAAAAATATCAAGAAAAGAAATTCACCAAAACCAACGAAGAGTTGACTGGCATACATCTCTTCAATGCTCGCCTGATGGCGATAATGTCGCCAACGATGTATTTCGTGATGAATGGCGTAACCTTGGCAATTTATGTTTCCGGGGCTTATATTATCGCGAACGCAGCGGCAGGCGATAAGCTCACGCTCTTTAGTGATATGATTGTTTTCTCGACTTATGCAATGCATGTGATTTTGAGCTTCCTATTTGTTGCAATTACTCTAATGATTTTGCCACGCGCGCAAGTATCTGCTGCTCGTATCAACGAAGTTATGCAGACGTCTATCACGATCAAAGATGGTGATTTTGCTGGCGATACGGCCGAGACTGGAACGGTTGAATTTCGCAATGTCTCATTCAAATATCCTGATGCAGAGGAATACTTATTGAAAGATATTTCATTCCAGGCAAACAAGGGGGAAACGATCGCTTTTATTGGTTCGACCGGCTCCGGCAAATCTACGCTCGTTAATTTAGTGCCACGCTTTTATGACGCAACGGACGGCGAGATTTTTGTCGACGGTGTCGATGTTCGCGAATATCAACAAAGCGCACTTCGCAACAAAATCGGCTACATCTCGCAAAAGGCTGTAATTTTCGATAGCACCGTCACAAGCAACGTTTCATTCGGCGAAAATGGCAAGGGCAAAAAATCTGAAAAACAAATAAAGAATGCAATTCGAATTGCGCAAGCAAAATCTTTTGTCGAAAAAATGCCAAAACAATATGACAGCCACATCGCGCAAGGCGGAACAAATATTTCAGGCGGACAAAAGCAGCGCCTCTCGATTGCGCGCGCGATCGCACGTGACCCGGAGATTTTCATTTTTGATGATAGCTTCTCTGCGCTCGATTATAAAACCGATGCAGCACTTCGACGCGATTTAGAAAAATACGCTAACGGCGCGACAAAACTAATCGTTGCGCAGCGCATCGGCACAATTATGCATGCCGATAAAATTCTCGTGCTCGACGAAGGTAAGTGTGTTGGCATCGGCACGCATAAGGAATTAATGAAAAATTGCGAAGTCTATCAACAAATTGCGCTTTCTCAGCTAACGAAGGAGGAGCTCAATGTTTAACGGTAGGGGTGGCCGCGGCGGCACACAAGAAAAAAGCAGCAATTTCGGCGCCGCAATCAAACGAATCTTGGCCGAGCTGCGTGGCCTAAAAATACTCGTAATACTCGGTATTTTGCTTGCTGTAGGCGGATCAGTATTAACGATTATTGCGCCGGGATATATTGCGGACTTAGCAGACGAAATCGCAAAAGGCCTTGGCTTCATGCCTGGCATCGATATTAATTTTGATACCGTCCAAGGCATCCTAATTCTAATGGTCATCCTCTACGCTTCAGCGGCAATCCTCGAGCTTAGCGAAGGCTTAATGATGTCGCATGTCGCAAATGTATTTGCACGAGACTTACGCGAACGCATTTCGAAAAAGATTAATCGCTTGCCGCTAAGATATTTCGACAACAATCAAACTGGCGATATTCTTTCCCGCGTCACAAACGATGTTGACACAGTCGCGACAAGTCTCAACACTTCCCTCTCAACAATAGTTAGCGAAATCGCTCTAATGCTTGGCGTAGCGTTAATGATGTTTATTACGAACTGGACAATGGCACTAGTCGCGGTCGGCGCAAGCTTGATTGGCTTTATGGGTATGGGCGCAATGCTGAAGCGCTCGCAAAAATATTTCGAAATGCGCCAAAAAGAACTCGGCAAACTTAATGCACATATTGAAGAAATCTATTCTGGGCTCGAGGTCGTAAAAGCCTACAACGGCAAAGCAGAGAGCGACAAAAAATTCGACCGACTGAATAAACGCGTCTATATCGCGAATCAACGCAGCCAGTTTTTGTCAGGTCTAATGCATCCGATCATGGCATTTATCGGCAACTTTGGCTATGTCGCGGTTTGTATTACTGGTGCACTTCTCACAACGAATAACGTGATTTCTTTTGGCGTAATTGTCGCCTTTATCAGCTACGTTCGACTCTTTACTTCCCCGCTTTCACGCATTGCGCAATCAGCGACGAGTCTCCAGTCTGCAGCCGCAGCAAGCGAGCGCGTGTTCGAGTTTATCGACGAGAAAGAAATGTCAAAGCAGGACCATATCGCTCATCGTATCGACAAAGATGCGATTCGCGGCGACATTGAATTTGAAAATGTGAAGTTCGGCTACGACGACAATAAACTAATCATCAAAAACTTCTCTGCCAAAGCGAAAGCTGGACAAAAGATCGCAATCGTTGGCCCAACTGGCGCCGGCAAAACAACAATCGTAAATCTGCTTATGAAGTTCTATGACGTAAAATCTGGAGAAATACGCATCGACGGTATCCCAACGAGCGAAATGACACGCGAGGATGTTCATTCATTATTTACGATGGTCTTACAAGACACTTGGGTATTTGCTGGCAGCGTGCGCGACAATATTGTCTATAATCGCCGTGGCATTTCTGATGACAAAGTGATGAAAATTTGCGAAACAGTCGGTTTATCGCATTTTATTAAAACTTTGCCTAATGGCCTAGCCACTGACATTACAGAGAGTGATTCAATTTCTGCCGGGCAAAAACAGCTACTCACGATCGCGCGCGGTATGGTCGAAGATGCTCCGTTCCTAATTCTCGACGAAGCAACATCAAACGTTGATACGCGCACTGAAGAATTTGTTCAAAAAGCAATGGACAAGCTCATGCAGGGTCGCACTTCGTTCATTATTGCACATCGCTTGTCGACAATTAAAAATGCCGATTTGATTCTCGTCATGAACGAGGGCGATATTATCGAGACCGGCAATCATAATGAGCTTATGAAGAAAAACGGCTTCTATGCTGAGCTCTACAATTCGCAATTCGCTTTGTAGCTACTTAATCTTTTTTACGTTTTCGAGGATTGCGTTGTATTGCTTCTGAATATTAGCGTCAGTAATTTTTAAACTGTCGCCATCTACATTCCAGGCTTTCGGATTTTGCGCAAGCAATTCTAGTTCGGCAATATACGTATCGGTCATCCCTTGAAGCATTTTGAAGGCATCAGCGTTATTTGTGCCAGGCTTCTCCTCAGCAAAGACGTTTTCGAGTTCGGCCTTGTAGCGATTCTTAAATTCATCGCTAAAATCGCTCGCAAACGCCTCTGTCGCCGCTTCAATTGATTGGACTTTGCGATATTTATCGCGAGAAGATTCAAGTTCTTGCTTGGCGGCTTTTAGCTTTTCAAGAATAGCCGTAAACTCCGGCCCATTCGCCTGCAATTTATCCGCATCAAGAGCAGTCGTCAGCTCGTCATTATCTTGAATCTTTTTTAATTCGGCGAGCGATTCGCAACGATTTTTAACATATTGCTTCACAGCAGTCTCGAGTTCGCCCCATTCGCCTCTGGCGAGCGTGCGATTTAGGAGAGTATTCAGGCTATTGCTATTTCCTGAATTATACTGGCTGCGAAGTTGGCTAATTTCGCGCGCAAATACGTGCTCGGGAATATTCCAATAGACGATAAAGCCGATTAAAAATACCGCCAGAATAGCAATTACGATTTTCGTTGAACGTTTCATTGAAACCATTATACCGCAACGGTGTTTTTTCTGCTTTAAACAGGTGCAAAATCATTCCGCTAGTGCTATACTAAAAGTGGATGAAAATTTTGATGCTAGGATGGGAACTCCCTCCTCACAACAGTGGTGGACTTGGAGTAGCATGCCTAAATCTGTCGAAGTCTTTAGCAAAGATGGGCGCAGACATCGATTTTGTTGTTCCTTACGAAGCAGAGCATCATTTAGAATACATGAAAGTTCTTTCGGCGATGAAGATAGATCCGCTAATTCGTTATGGTGGCGCCTATGAATCGAAAGAAATCGAAGTGAAGAAATTTCACAACACAAGTACAAAACAGACATTATCTATTCGTGACATCCAGAAGAATTACTGTAAGTTTGTCGAGCAGTATCTAATGGAGTTTAAGCCAGACGTCGTGCATGCGCATGACTGGCTCACCTATGAGGCGGGTATTCTCGCAAAGAAGCAGTACGGTATCCCGCTTGTCGCACATGTACACGCGACCGAATTTGATCGCGGCGGCGAAAATGGAGGCAATCCATTAATTCATGAAATCGAATATCAAGGGCTAGTTTGGGCAGACAAAATCATCGCCGTTAGCCAGGCCACGAAGAATATCATCGTCGAAAAATATAAAATTCCAGCAAGCAAGATTGATGTTGCTTACAATGGCTGGACGTCTCCGGACGACGATTATCATTACGACGGTTCGAGCTATCAATATCTAGAGAATCTCAAGAAAAAAGGTTATACAATTGTTTCAACCGTTGGCCGTTTTACGCTTCAGAAGGGGCTCTTCCATCTCATGCGTGCTGCGGCGCGGGCGATCAGTTTCCATCCAAAGATGGTCTTCCTCTTTGCTGGCGACGGCGAACAGAAGGATGAACTGATGCGCATGAGCGCCGATCTCGGCATTTCGCAGAACGTCATCTTCACTGGCTTCATCCGCGGGAAGCAGCTACGCGATATCTATAGTATTTCCGATATTTTTGTCATGTCTTCCGTCTCCGAGCCGTTCGGTCTCACCGCGCTCGAGGCAGCACATCACGGCAACGCGCTAATCGTCACGAAACAATCCGGCGTCGGTGAGGTTCTGCATTCGATTTTGCGCTATGATTTCTGGGACGAAGATAAGCTTGCTGGAGCATTAGTAAACATCGCTGAAAGCCCTGCTCTCGTGGATTCCTTACGCGATGGCATCAAACACGAATACGCCCGCATCTCTTGGGATGACGTTGCGAAAAAGTGCGTCGAAGTGTATGATGAAGTAAGGAAACATAAGAGAAATCGGTTTTAGGCGAGGTAATACTAATCAATGCGTTCAATAGTCTTATATTTGCACATGCATCAACCGTGGCGCTTGAAGCACTACAGTATTTTTTCAGTCGATCATGATCATGATTATTGGACCGAGAAGGATTGGTATGCTGGCACGAACAACGAACGCATCTTTAAGAAAGTCGCCGAGAAATCATATCGCCCGATGCTTGGCGTGCTCGAAAAATGCATTAATACTTATGCCGGCTTCAAGTTCTCGCTATCGATTACTGGCACGTGGCTCGACCAGGCCGAAAAGTGGGATCCAGAACTAATCGAAATCTTGAAACGGCTCGTTAAATCTGGCCGAGTCGAGATTGTCGCAGAGACCTATTATCATTCACTCGCCTTCTTCTATGATCGCGAAGAGTTTGAAGCACAGGTTAAGGCGCACCAGGACAAGATTCATAAACTCTTTGGCGTAAAAAGCCAAGTCTATCGCAACACTGAGCTTTCTTATAACAATGAACTTGCACGCTGGGCGGACGAATACGGTTTCAAGGGCATCCTTGCTGAAGGTTGGGATAAAATCCTCGAATGGCGAAGTCCAAATTTCGTCTATCGTCCAGAAGGCTGTAAAAACGTAAAGCTTTTAATGAAGAATTATCGCCTATCCGACGATGTTGCATTTCGTTTTTCCGACAAGCATTGGAAAGAGTGGCCACTAACGGTCGACAAATATATC
>CAMKFS010000009.1 GCA_946411935.1 uncultured Candidatus Saccharibacteria bacterium
TTGTTGTTTCTTATCTTTGCTAATTGCCATAGATAGAAATCTCCTTTTGGTATTATTGTTAAAGCCAGAAAATGTTAAGGCTCGTCACCAATAATCTAGACATAGATTTAAGAATCCTCGGTGGCATGATTAAGTGATAACACCGCCACTGTCTTTGGTAACTTCCGATATTATATCAAAAATGTTAAAATATTGCAATATGATTCGAATAATTGCCGGGGGCAAGAAATCTAATGGTTGGCTCGTCGAAGCTTGCGCTGAATACGAAAAGCGCATGCGTAAGCCGTTTGTTTTTGAGTGGGATTATGTCGACGAGGAGAAGCTCGCTGAGCGCGTACTTCGCCTCCCTGCCGATACTTTTGTAGTTTTGCTTGATGAACATGGCAAGATTCTCGATTCGCCTGAATTGTCGCGCGTTATTTCGGAGCCGCTTTTTGCAGGGTGCGATGTTGTATTTGTGCTTGGCGGGGCTTTCGGCCATTTTCCAGAAGAGCTTGTTAAGCGTGCTAATGTAATCTGGAGCCTGTCGAAGTTAGTGTTCCCTCACCAGATTTGTCGTTTGATTTTATCGGAGCAGATTTATCGGGCGCAAGAAATTCATGACGGTCGCCCATATCATCATGCATGAAAAAGCGTCGCTTTTCTTAGCGACGCTTGTAGTTAGGATGCGAAACCGCGCTTTGCGATAACAGTGCGAAGATTTTTGATATATCGAATGATGGCTACTGGCATATTCCCAGATATTTCGTCGAGTTCGCTTATCAAGGTTGTAGCTTCATCTTCGATTTCTTCGGAAGAGGCGGTTGCTTTTGTCGTTGTTTCATTCTCTTCTACTTCCTTCTTGTCAAGGTAAAGCGTTTTTCTTAGACCTAACATACATCCTTGAATATTAGTTGGGATGTATCTCTGTGGCGTGTCATTCAGTGCATGGAGCAGATCTTCGGAGGCTCCACGCAATACATCTGTGTATGTTTCTTGCATTCCTTACTCTTAACCCCCTTTTCTAGAAAATAACTATAGCCCTCGCGGGGCTATCTCTATAAAGCAACTTTAGTAGTATATATCTTTTTGTCGAAAAAATCAAGGGTAAGCTAAATGCTATTCGATATGCCTACAAGTCTTGAGCTGGAAGATTGCACCAATCGTAAAACAGGCAATAAGAATAATGAGGAAGTATGGTTCGTGCTGTAGCGCGAGACCGGATACGGTATATTTTGCTATTAACTTTGCGCCCGAAAGAGCTGTCGTTATAATACCAAATGGCTTAATGAGGGCGGTCGCAATGCAGCCAACTATGACGCCTGCGCCAATAGCGAGTGCGATGAATAGGATCTCGTGAAGCTGAAATGTTTCGATTAATGTAGTGGCTACAGTGAAGGTTGCGACGGCGAATATGCAGAATTTTTCGATGCTAAAACCGAGGACGCCGAGGATGAGACCTGCTCCGATGGGGAGAATTTGCGACCAAATTGGATCGGTCGTAAGGTGCGGGACAGCTAGAGACATTAAGTAGTAGCCAATTATGAACCAGATTACGATAAAGGCTACTTTCTTGATTCGATAGCCGAACAGACATAGAAAGACGCCAATTGCGATAGCGAGTATTGTTTCGTATTGTTGAATCCAATCCATAAGCTTATTGTATGATAATTATTCCGACTACGCAAAGAATTACAGCGATAATATGCGCGGTTATGAGGTGGCGCTGGAGTTTTTCGCGGCCAAAGTTTGGCCATATTAATGAAAGGACGATCCCTAGCGTAAAAGTCAGGACAAGTTCGGCGGCATTCGTGACGGCGCTTGCTACAGCAGTGATGCCGAGAATTAAACTATAGCGATAAGTGAAGTCGGCGAAAGCGCAGAGGCATTGATTAAGAACGACGGTGCCAATATATGCTTTTGGTCGACGTTTTATGATGTATTTGTGACGTTTTCGGTATTTGGGGACGAGGCCAAGAATGCAGTCCATAAGACCGCGCCCGAATAAATAAAGGACGAATACGGCCTTATAATCAATGTCGCTACTCGAGCGTGTAGAAATTTCGGCGGAAATTGTAGCGAAGATGACGTAGACAACTAATAGTGCTCCGGCCTTCATGGCGATATGGCGACTGTTAGAGCGCTTGCGCGATAAGATGACGATTGTAGGTGCGAGCAAAATAATTATGAATCCAAGTATTTGTTGAAGGGAAATTTTTTCGCCAAAGATACAAAAATCAATTAAGAGTATTAAGATCGGCTGGAGTTGGTAGAATATTGCTGCATCTGTTGCTTCTTCGTTTTCGAGTGCTTGGTAGTATACGAGTGCGCCGATTGAGCTAAGAGCGCCAGATAATAATAGTAGGCCGGTTTGAGCAAGACTTGGAAATTGGAATTTAATAATTAAGGCGACCGCGACGGAAATAATAATATAGACCGGTCCGTTTAGAACTTTCATTGCCTGCGGAGTTTTTCCCTTGAAAATCACATCGGTCTGATAGTTATCGATGAAGGCACTGAAGCTCCAGGTGAGAGCTGCTACTATACATAAAATTAGCCAAAGCATTAGCAATATTATACATTATTCGTGATATAATTAGCTTATGGTTATGAGGATAACTTTGTGAGTCTATTCGGCAGTCTTTTTAAGAAGCCGAAACGGGACGCAATCTACGAAGTAAAATCCCCAAACAAAAGGGTGGTTCTTACTTTCATGGTAGATAACGGCCAGATCTCGTATTTTGTGCATAAAGACGAGAAAATTATTTTGCGCAAATCGCGTCTGGGCTTAATTCTGAATGATGCTTCCCCGCTCGCGGATAACTTTTCGGTCGTGCGTGTCTATTCGCGCTCTGTCGACGAGAATTGGACGGCTTATTGGGGCGAACAGCGTGAAATTCGAAACAATTATAATGAAACTGCAGTCTACTTGGAAGAAAATGTCGAGCCGAATCGCTTATTGACGATGCGCTTTCGCGTATTTGATGACGGCATCGCTTTTCGCTATGAAGTTCCGGCTCAGCCTGAGATGGAGAAAATGGTGGTCGCAGACGAAATTACGGAGTTTTCGGTTGATTCAAATTCTCGTTCGTGGAGTATTCCAGCATATCAGCCAGATCGCTATGAGTACGATTATGTTGAACGTCCAGTATATAATCTTACCGAATCGGTTCATACTCCATTAACAATTCAGACGCCAATTGGTCACTATATTTCAATTCATGAAGCAGCGTTGTATAACTATGGCTCTATGACGATTAAATTAAATAATTCTTCTTTGAAATCCGATATCACGCCTCTTTCTGATGGCATGAAGGCCTATGTCGAATTGCCTTTCTCCACGCCTTGGCGTACGGTAACGATTGCGCATGATCCTCTTGATCTTACGACTTCGCGAATGATTTTGAACCTTAACGATCCGCCGCGTGAGAACTTTGATTGGGTTGAGCCAACTAAGTTCTTGGGTATTTGGTGGGCGATGTTTGTCGGAGAGTGGACTTGGGCGCCCGGCGAACGTCACGGTGCAACGACCGAGCATGCTTTTCAGTATATCGATGCTTGTAAGCGACTTGGTATTCCGGCGCTCTTGATTGAAGGCTGGAATGAAGGCTGGGAAGGCGACTGGCTAGAAAATGGCGTTAATAACAAATTCATGGTCTCAACTCCTGATTTTGACATGAAGGCGGTTACGGATTATGCTCGTCAGAATGGCGTCGAAATTGTCGGCCATCACGAAACGGTTGGTTTTGTTGATAATTATGAGAATCAATTAGAGGATGCTTACAAATTCCTCGTTCAATACGGGATTCGTTACGTAAAATCTGGATATGCAGGGTCGAAAATGACAATTGGCGGACATCGCGAATATCATCATTCTCAGCTCGGCGTTTTACATTATCAAAAAGCTCTGGAGCTTGCGGCGAAGTATCATATTATGCTTGATGTTCATGAGCCGATTAAAGGTACAGGAATTGAGCGCACTTGGCCAAACTTATTGACACGTGAGGGTGCTCGTGGCCAGGAGTATGAAGGTGGTGCGCTCGTTCCGTCCCATGCTTGCCATTTGCCTTATACGCGCTTGCTAAGCGGCGGCATGGATTATACTTCTGGTATTTTTGATGTGGCAAACTTCTCTAAGCGTATTGCTTCGACGATTGTGCGTCAGTTGGCATATTATGTTACGATTTATTCTTCGATGCAGATGGCGGCGGATCGCCCACAATTCTACGAAGAATCGCACCCGGATTTATTCCAGTTTATTCGTGACGTTCCGACGCGTTTTGAACGTTCGATTCCACTTTTAGGCGAAATTGGCAAGAGTTTTGTAGTTGCGCGCCAAGAGTGGAAGGGTTCAAATTGGTTTATTGGCGGAGTTACGAATGAAGAAGGCCGTAAGGTTGAGCTCTACCTCGATTTTCTGGAGCCGGACGTAAACTACACTGCGACAATTTATCGTGATTCTGAGGATGCGCATTATCGAGACCATCAGCTTGGTTATGTGATTGAGGAAAAAGTCCTCCGCCGTGGCGATAAGATTGATGTTTATATGGCACCAGGTGGCGGCTTTGCGATTAAGCTAGCAAAACAATAACTATCTATCGAGTCTCAGCGTAATAATCGTGTCGTACCCGAAGCGTGCGCGCACTTCATAGCCGTCTGCGCGAAGCTTTTCTACGGTTTCGATGTCGGGCTGTTGCTTAGATGAATTTTTGACGCTGAGACGGATTGTGCTCTCGGATACCGTCTGCATGATTGTGATTTTATCGTTTTCGCTGCAGAGCTTTAAGGCGCGTTTTAGCTCTCTCGTATAGAAGTCTTTGACTAGTTCGACATCTTTGATTTTCAAAGTTAAATCTTGAATGTCGAGATTGATTGTGATTTTGCGGCGTTCGCAACGAGATAATAAGTCTTGATAGATTGGTGAAATAATATCAATAAAACGGCTCATGCTTTTATTATATACTAAACGCCCGGCGAAAAGGATTTGAGTTGCTCGCGATGGCGTTTGTATTTCGGATCATGTTCGCCTACTTCCTGCCAGAATGCGGCGGAATGATCCATATGATTAATATGGGCGAGTTCGTGAATAATTACGTAGTCGCGTAGCGGCTCAGGTACTTTCATGAGGCCGATATTTAGTGAGATTGTGCCAGATGAAGAGCGGCTGCCCCAGCGTGTATTGGCGTGAGTGAGACGAACATTTGTGTAGCTGTAATTATATTTTGTCGCCCAAAATTCTAGCCGATACGGCAGATATTCGCGCGCTTTTTTCATGAGGATTTTTTTCTGAGCGTCACGGGCGCGTTGGGTAGCTGGGTCTTTGACCGGAAGCTTCTTCTTGATATCTTCGCGCATTGAATTTAAAAATCGTTTAGCAAGAAAATCAGAAGTGCCGGAAGGAACAGTAATTGTGAGTTTGCCTGAGGTGGCAACGCTACATTTTACCCGTGTAGACCACGCGCTGCGACGAATGACGACTTCGCCAAAATCTTTATCTTGAATACTGGACATTTTAGCTATTGAAGCTGTCGAGATTATTAATTACGTTCTTGCACTGGGTTTGGTAGGTGTGCTTGCCAGAAATGACAAGTACTTTTTCGGATTCGGATGGCGCTTCGATGTGCTCGTATGAGCTTGCGAGGGCGGCTTTAGCCTCGCTGAGCGTCTTGTAAGCGCGGCGCATGCGCTGCTTGATTGCATTTAGATCAGTCTGAACCCAGATTAGAGCAGGATTATAATTGAGTTCAGTAAGAAGTTTGCGAATTTCGTCGCGTTCAGATTCGGTGTCCATAAGCCCCTCGATAATTAGTGGAGCTTTGCCTTTAGCGATGCAGCGTATGATTTCAAGCGCGAGTTTGCGACTCATATGATGTTTTGCTTGTAGCTCGGTGAAGTTCAAAAAAGGAGCATTAATAGAATCGCTGAAATGCTTCGCGAAGGTAGTCTTGCCGCTCATAGGTGCGCCAAAAACAAGAATTGCATAAGGTTTGTTATTCCCAATACTCATAAGCTAATTTTATCGAATATGTTTGGTTTTTGCAAACTTGGACCGTGTTGCGGGTTCCATGGTACTCGAGTTTGCGATCATGATTTGGCTTGGATAATAAAAAACCCAAACTAAGAATGAGGTGAGGGGGATTGCGGCGGCTGGCAGAATTTGATTAATAGATAAGAATCGTAATGCGACGCAGAGATCGCAGCAAAAGAAACAGACAAAGCCATAGAGCGCGCAGCGGGCGCGGAAGTGTTTATTTCCGTTGCGGTAGTGTTTAGCAGACATTACGATATTACAGATTAATTCTAGGCCATATACAGTTGCGGCGGCAATGATTGGCGAGAGGCCTTGGGTGATGGTGAGAGCGAAAAATACGCTTAGGGCGAGCGCGTAAATACCGAGAGCACTTTGCGATAGCTTCGTTAGTCGCGTAAGGTGCATGAACTGTGCGAAGCTAAATACATAAACTCCGGCGAGCGTGTAGGGTGTCCAAACGAGGATTGTGTCGGCGAGAAAAGTAAATAAGAGCGCAAGCTCGAGCGCGTAATCTTTTTTGAATTTTTGGTTTGCATAAACGATGCAGAGGAAAATGCCGAGATATTTTAGTAAAGCTGAACCCCAAAAATTCGGAAAGAAAATGTCGAGCAATAAAAATGAGAGATAGATAGCCGCCCAAATTATCAGCCACCTCGTATCTATGTAATTAATACGCTTAATATCATTCCACCAACTAGGCGTACGCATATGCTTATATTATATCATTTAGAGGATGCTATGAGCGTTTTTGGTCAAAATTCTATCAAGAGATTTTTCGTCGTAGTACTTCTGTAGTTTTTTGATGGCTTTTGAAATTTCGTTGTAATTACTGCGGTGATGGATATCGGTTCCGAGGCAAAAAATTAGTTGCTCTTTTGCGATTTTTTGGACGGTCTTTTTTGCATGACGGCCATATTGGCCGACGAAGCTTCCGAGGTTACATTGGAATAAAATTCCGGATTCGTGCAGCTTCTCGATAATTGAGTAATCTTTTTGCGTACTATGATAGCGTTCGGGGTGTGCGAGGATTATTGTCCAGCCTTTTTGCTGAATGTATCTGAAGATGTCTTCGTATTGAGGGTATTTGCCGCTCATAGGGAGCTCAATCAGCAGATATTTTTTTCTATCAGAAAGTGGCGCTAGTTTTTTTGCGCGGATAAATTTTAGTATATCTCTGTCAATATAGATTTCATTACCGAGATGAAGTTTGATTTTAATGCCCTGTTTAGTAGCCTTTTCTTGCAGCTCGGCTAGGATTTTTTCGTTGGCTTTTCGAGGGCTTGAGTGCTTACTTTCGTTTATATAATGTGGGGTGCAAAAGAGTTCGCTGATACCCTGCTCACTCAGGCCTCGTAGAATATCTAGGCTCTCCTCGATGCTTTTTGAGCCGTCGTCAATCCCTGGGAGTATATGGGAATGAGTGTCGATCATTTTATCTCCCGTAGTAGTAATAGTAGCGCGCAGATTTGCGGTTGACGCCATTGAGGACGATGCCCGTAATGTGGGCATTGACCTTTTTGAGATTGTCGTTTGCGTTATCGAGGGTTGCTTTCTTCGTTATGCCATCGCGGACGACGATAAGGGTTTCGTCTGTTAGTGTTGCCATGATGGCGGAGTCTGTTACGCCATTGCATGGTGCACCGTCGAAGATAATGATGTCATACTTTGTTTTTAGCGCAAATATGAGATCGCGGTTTTTGTTCGATGAAAGCAGCTCGCTTGGATTTGGCGGAAGAACGCCGCGCGGAATGACGCTGAGGTTCTTAATGTGGGTCTTTTTGATGTATTTTTTGTAGTTTTCGATTTCGTCTGTCAAAAGGTTCGAATAGCCGTTGAGATTGGCGATATTGAAAATCTTATGAAGGCGGCCTTTGCGCAGATCGCAATCTACGAGGAGCACCTTCTTGTTTGCTTGGGCAAATGAAGCGGCAAGGTTGGATGCGACAAAACTTTTACCTTCAGATGCGTTAGCGCTGGTAATGAGGATTGTCTTGAATCCGTTATCGACGCTGGAGAATTGAAGGTTTGTACGGAGGCCTTTAATAGATTCCGTAACGATCGATTTTGGATATTGTTCGACGACTATCTCGTTTGCGCCCTTCTTAGCGACGTCGCTTTTGACGATTTTGCCTGTGACCGGGAGTCCAATCTTCTTTTCGAGATCTTCGCCGTATTTTATCGAATCATCGAAATAATAGATTATGAATGCGATCGCAATAACGCCGAAGACGGAAATTAACCCTGCGATCAATGCATCGCGAACAGTCGTATTATTGCTTGTTTTATCTGGCGTTTGTGCGTGGTCAATCGTGCTAACGTTATTGAGTTGGTAAATATTGACAATTTCTTTGCTGAAAATTTCAGCGATTTTGTTGGCGATTTTTGCTGCTTCTTCTGGATTTTTATCTTCAACAGCGATTTTGAGGATTTCGGTGTCCTCTACAGGAGTGACTGTGACGTTTTTGCTAAGGACGTCGACATTTGTATTAAGGGATAACTCTTCAATGACCTGTTGAAGTACGAGCTTGCTTTTTACGATTTCGGAATAAGTCGTAACGAGCTTTTGGTTTACGGTGATATCGTTAAGAGTTGATTGACTTTTACTCTCGGTTGTCGGTTGTGCGAGCACGACGGTTGCGCTGGATTTATACATAGGAGTTTTTATGTTGAGATCATAATAAATCGTGGCTCCGACCGCGATAAATGCAATAATGATTGTCTGAATTATGAATTTCTTCAAATAATTCAAGAAATCTTTAATATCGATTTCTTCCATTGAAAAAATGCTCCCTTATAACATTTTTACGTAATATTGCTATTATTATAGCACAAACTATTAGAAAATGCAACTAATCACACTAGTTTAGATAATCTGTTATTTTGGCTTTTGCGGCGTCAATTGTGGCCTGATTTGGAAGCATAACATATAGCTTCTGTCTGCCCATAGAATATGTCGGCAGCATCGCCCCATTGCCGTCTAGCGATATAGATTCGACTTGCCAAGATTTAAGCTCGGAGAGTTGATATCGAGCGAAGTCCGTAATCTCGTCGTAGTTAAGATTAGTCTCGAAGCTTCCCTCCACTGAAGAGATAATTCTTGGGTAATTTATGAGATAGTGTGGATTCGAGAATTTTTCGACAAGTTTCGTGATTACTTGTTGCTGGTTTTCGCCGCGATGACGATCGCCGCTTTCATAGGCGTAGCGTTCGCGCGAAAATGCGAGCGCGCAACTGCTATCAACGTGCTGGATTCCTTTTGTAAAATGACAGCTCTTGTTTGTCCAAGCGGTAAACTCGTGATCCGAGTCGATATCTATACCCCCAACAGCATCTACGACATTTATGACTGTACTGAAGCCAACTTTGAGCGTGTAATTAATGTCGATGCTAAGAAGATCTGAAATTGTGTTTTTGCTCATTTCTGTTCCATACATTCCGGCGTGAGTAAGCTTGTCTTTGAGTCCTGTTGTCCCGTGCAGCTGAACATAGTAATCGCGTGGAATTGAAACGAGTAGGATTTTTGCCTTTTTAGGATTAATTACGGCTAGGATATTTACGTCACTTCTGGCAGTATCGTTAATGCCGATGCGCGAGTCGCTGCCAGAGATATAGATAATGAATGGATCGGTCGCGACATTGACGTGCTTTGCGTCTTTTTCTTTGTCGATCCGAACCTCGAATTCGTAGATTACTTTAGTTTTTTCAGCGAAATCTTGGTTATTTTCCTCGAGAAATTCGAGGTAGCTGTCAGCAAGGACGATTGCAGACACTTTGAAATCGCTTATTCCGGCCACCAGTGTGCCGAGCTCGTCGTAATTAGTATCTTTATAGCTAATTTTGCCACTAAGTGATTTTTTGGTATTATCGAGGTTTGGATTACTGCTTAAAAAGCCGATATGCTGCTGATTAAGCTGTTCGATTGTGCTATATCTGGATGACTTTAGGACGAGCACTTTATAGGTCTGAGTTTCGTGCTGAACTCCTGTTATGCCTTCAATAAAATCTACGGTTTGGCGGACATATTTATAGCCGAATGCGGCGATTATTGTCAGTAGGATACTGATAATTGCAAGCGTGATCTTAACCCAGCGGCGTGCGTGTTTGCTAAAAATCAGCTTGTAGATATTTAGTGCCGAGAGCGAAAAAAGAATGAAAGTGACAAGAAATAGTTGCCATAGCTGTAGAAGATTTAGTCGTTTGAGTGCGGTAACGAGAGCAGCGCTTGTTATGAATTGGATAGCGCACAAAATAATAGGAATAATCTTGTTAATTTTCGGTGCTTTTTCTCCCTTTTTCGCAACATTTTTTGACATATTACTATTATTATAACATTGTTGCTATATTATGCAAATTTCAGATCTGCTTCTCCTTTAAAGCATCGAAAAAACCCAAGCTGATGCTCGGGTCATTTCGATGGTGCTGGGAGTAGGAGTCGAACCTACGAAGGCCGAAGCCGGCAGATTTACAGTCTGATGCGTTTGACCACTTCGCTATCCCAGCAAAGTACTTACTTATATTATCATAAGCAAGCGCTTTTATCAAGAAATTACTCTAGAATTTCTGCTTTGAAGGCTGCAATTAGGGCGCGATCGGCCGCTTCGTCTTCGGAGCCAGCAAGATACCATTGAAGCACCGAGTCGTATGTTTCTAGTTCTAGGCCTTCTCCAGCTTCGTTTTTTGCGGTCATGTATAGGAATTTTTTATGATTGCCGGATTTTTCTTCGTAGTAGCGTGTTTTGTCTGGGCGCCCGCTTAGAGACGTCAATTCGAAGTCCTGGAATCTATCTTCTTTACTGACGCCAAGCAGAGTTTCTGCTAGATAGGCTATTGTCCCGGTACGATCAGCGCCGTGCGTGCAATGGAAATAGATGCTTTTTCCGTCTACGATGTCTTGCATGAGCATTTTTAGAGCATTGCGAGTGTAGCTGTAGTTTGTGGTTTGCGAAGAAGTATCGACTGCAATGTCATAGTTGACGGTGCCCGCCTGGACTTTATTTTCCATATGAGCACCTCTTTGATCGCCCGAGTTTATGCGTAGCTCGTATTCCGTATCGATCCCCAAGGTGCTTAGCTCTGGAATATCACTAGATTTTAATTCTTCGCCGCGAATTAGGCGTCCGTATTTAATTGTGCCGCCATCTCCGGCGAGGCCGCCAAGGTCGCGAACGTTGCGCGCTCCTGGTAATTCGATGAAGCGTCGGTTGCCGTTAGCTTTTACGTAGCCATAGACGTCGGAATCTGCTTTCGATCTCCAGAAGTATGTTTCGCCTGGAATCATGTTGCGAATTATGCCGTCGCTAGCATCGATGTAGGATACTTGGTTGCCGAATTTAGTCTTTGTGTTTTCGTCTGATTCAAATACGTCTACTCCTTCTGAAATGCCCGTATTATAGCTTCTAGCTTGCTCACACCTAACTCCGGTTGTATTTTTGTTATAGACATAATCTGGATCCGTGAAATTGTTCGAGAGGTCGTCATTTAGTTGGCCATTATCTTTCCAGTTATACATGCAGCCGTTTTCGTCAAAGTTTGACTTGAGGAATTTGAACCAAGTATCTTTATCGCTGCTCTTGCTAGCAACATTTGCGTAGTAGCCATCAATGGCATCTGTGTGAATATTGAATTGAACAATCTCGTCTGAAGATTGCGTCTCCCAGTGAGCGTAATAAGTAATATTGCCACTTGGGGTGGTAGAGGCCGAAATTTGGGTACCTCCGTCTCTCTCGGTGAACCAGCCCAAGAAATCATGATGTGGCCTTGTGGCGGTCGGTAATTCGCCAATTTGACTACCTTGATTAATCGCCACTGAAGCCTTGGAGCTTTGGCCGCCATTCGCGTCAAAGGTAATGAGGTATTTACTGATCGTTTGCTCGAGATAGAGCGTCTTGTATACGTTATCTACTCCCTGTTGTATAGTAGAGTCTGCTTCGTAGTCGGAGATTCTGCTATAGTTTGTATCCTGAGAGGTGGTAGTCTTACCGATTGGGAATGTTTGGCCCTTTATGATTCCATCATAGAAGCTGTATGCGAGAGAAGCACTATCTTGTTTTGTTGCTACGCCGAAATTTTTACCTGTAATAATCGGAGTCGTAGTGTCGACTACTCCATTTTTTTCTCCGATCGTGAGGCTCCCCTTTTCATTTAGGACTGCTATCCAGCCGCTTGAAGTAATTGTTCCGCCAAGAATAGTCACGACACCGCTGTTTAGATTATGAATGGTCGATCGATCAGCGGCGGTTGAGGTAAGGATGGCATCGCTATCGATAACTAATGTGCCGCCATCATTATAAACGGCCTGTTTTTTGCCAGCTTCAATAATGCCGCCCGCTGTTACCTTGAGTAGTCCATAGTTATTAATAGTGCCATTTGAGGAAGTGTTAGCAATCTTACCGTTAGTAATTGTGACGTTGCCGCGGTTGATCATTGTGTTGCCTGCCGTAGGAGTGCCATAGGTAACGGTGTGATTTTGCAAATCGAAGACAATCTCTTTCTCTTCTGCGATTTCGATAGTCTCATTAGTATCTTTAAGAAGCTTAATAGTAGCGCGCTTGTTATCAGGTGCGCGATTTATGGCCTCTTGAAGCGTGTCGTAGTATACGCCGTTTAGGACGGCTACGCTATTGCTTTCTCCCCAGATAGCGTATAGAACTATATCGTCGTTGACGATTAATGGTGCTTCGATTTTTTGACCACCATCAGTTAATGACCAACCCTTGAATTGGAAGCCTTCTTTTTCGGTGTTAGTCGGTAATTCGTCGATAGATTCGCCGGATTCGATCGTGATCGATTCGATTGGGGTGCCGCCGAGTGTATCGAAAGATACAGTATGCATGACTGGGGCAACTTTTTCGATATTGTCGAGCTTAACTTGGATAGTTGGGCGAACGGTGTTTTTGCTACTTCCTTCATCGTTTTGGCTAATTGTTGCGATGTTCATATTGCTTGTTCTGCTTGCATGAATTCGTCGCATTGGGCTTTCTTTCTCTAGCCAGATTGCGGAACGTGCTCCGCCGTCAAATGCGGTGTTTTCTATTAGGAATATACAGCTTTTAATGGAGCCCTTGGTCCCCATATTGCTTTCAGTTAGATTGCACGCATGTAAGACATCGGATAGCTTCGGGAATTTCGCCTTTTTGCCATCTGAATAAGGTACTAGGTCGTTCTTCCACAACTCGTTACTTGGGAGTTTTTCTATGGCTTGGCTATATATCCAGTTTTGGCTTTCATCGTGGGTTGTGCCATTGTGGCCAGAGTAGTAGGATAGTCTTGCGATGCCATTTTCTTGGTTTAGGTAGTAGAAACGCTCTGTTGTGGAGTCGTATATGCCGTCAGCGTTAACATCGCAATCATACGCATCGCCTGCTTTGCTCGGTGAGTGGCTATTTGGAAGATAACCATAAGTAATTGTATTAACGCCATCAATTCCGGTGATTTTACCACCGCCGACTCCTTGGTCATTGATGTGATCGTTACATGCGGCGGTGTTTGAGTTAGGGCAGGACTTCTCGTGAAGCTCGGTTGCAGCCTTACAGATTAGTTTTGGTACATAGTGAGCATGATAAGTAATGTCTGCAGAAATGACAGTGTCGGAAGTTAGCTTTTCGCCGCCTTCTTCTTCGGTGAACCAGCCGAGGAAGTCGTAGTATGTTTGCGTAGCGGTTGGGATATCCGATTCAGCGATAGAGTTGTCTTTAGTTAGTTCTATTTTATCTGTATCGCATTCGCCGTCGCCCGCATTGAAGCTTACGGTTACCGTGGATGGGGCTGGTTCGTTAACGATAATATTAATCTGTTTTTCTTTGCCCGAGAGAGTTCCTACGAGCTTTATTGTTGTCGAGCCGGCCGCTATGGTCGTAATATCACCTTCACTATCTACGGTTACGATTGATTCGTCGCTGCTTGCGAGCGTGTATGGCTCGATTTCGCTTGCGTTCAGTACAGTCACTTTTGCTGCTGTGTCGCCGAGCTCGATCTCTATATCGTCGTTTACGTTGGCTTGCTGTACGTCCTTGAGCCAATAAGCATGGAATGTGATGTTGTCGGTGATTCGCGTCTCGGTTGTGAGTTTTGTGCCGGCGCCGTCCTCTTCGGTATACCAGCCCTCAAGCACGTAGTTCTCTTTTGTTGACGTAGGAATGTCACTTAGAGTTTGGCCTTCCTTAATATTGCGGTCTGTAACAGTGCTGCCTCCGTAAGTGTTGAAGGAAACAGTATATGTTGGCGCTTCAACAGCTATGACGATCTCGATAGTTTCATGGGATTCTTTGCCTTCAATGATAATCTTGGTGCTGCCAATCTTGAGTGCGGAGATTTCGCCCGTATTATCAATTGTGGCGATTGTGCTATCTTGCACGCTCCAGGTGTAATCCTCGACTTCGGAGGCATTGCTGACTACTAGTGTAGTAGTCTGGCCTCTTTCGAGCGTAACTGGATTTGGCGTTACGACTGCTTGTTTAATACTCTTGATCCAGTGCGCATGGAAGGTTTCGTCGGCGAAGATTTGAGTATCGGTGGTAAGCTGGCGAGTGCCGTCTTCGGACCACCAGCCGCGGAAGACGAAATTTTCACGAGTAGTCGAAGGGAGGCTTATTGGCTTCGAGCCTTCTTCAACTTCGATAGTATCTTGAACTGCTGTACCCCCTTCAGAATTGAAGCGAAGGGTATATTTTGGTAATGCGACATATACGTCGACGCTGATTTGCTCGCCGGATTTTTCGCCAGTAAGCGTTATAGTTGTATGGCCGGCCGCTTTACCTGTTACGGTGCCGCTTTGGTCAATCGTCGCAATTGATTCGTCGGAGCTACCGAACACGTAGGCTTCGACATCATCTTTATTGACTACAGACAATGATGCGGTCTGATCTCTTATGACGTTGATGGTTTGCGGCGATACGGTAGCCTGATTAATATCTAGCTTCCAGTGTGCAATATACTTTATGTTCGCAGTGATCGGAGTTGTTGTTTCGAGCTGGGTGGAGTCATCTTCGGTCCACCAGCCATAGAATACGTGATTTGTATAACTGGTGCTTGGCAGTGACGGAATTGTTTTTCCGTTTTCGATTGTCATATTATCGACTGGGATACCACCATTGGCGTCAAATTCTACTGTGCGCCAGATTCTGGTATCCGTCCAAACAGCATAGAGAGTTACACTATTATTATCGGTGAGATTTTCGCTAATCTCGGCTTGATCGGCGAATTCCGCTTCGGTCGCAGTAGCGCTGCGTGCCCAACCAGCTAAGTTATAGTAGGTTAATGAATAGCCGTTTGCGTTCAGCCTGAAGCTTGAGTCGAATTGAACAGTTTGGTCTGACATTGTTCCAGTTGCGTCTGGATTATTCTTGTCGAAGCTTATCGTATAGCTCTCGGCTTCCCAAATAGCATAGAGTTTAATACTGCCGCTTTCGGCAAGGTTATTTATTTGCTGGCCATCAGTGTAGCTTTCGCCGGAATCGTTTTTAGCGGTATTCCAATGTTTGAATTGATAATGGGTCTTCGTCAAGCTATTAGTATTTAGGTTGGCAGGATTATCGTAGCTTATTGGCTGATTTGCCATAACACCAGTGCCGCCATTGGCGTCAAATTCGACGGTGTAGATATTCGGCGTATATTTATAGATTACTTCAGTGTTGCCATCTCCGCTGATAGTAACGGTTTGAGTGCTTGGTGCGGTATAGCCAGTATAGTTTCTGGTTGCTGGGGTGATTTCGCTGTCGGTTGTGCCTGTGCCTGGCTCTTCTTCTTCGGTATAACTAATACCGGCAGCTCCCATCTTGCGATGGCGAACAATGTATGGCGTGTCGGTGTTTGGTTCATATTCTGGAGTGATTGTCGTATTACCGCTAAGTGTAATTGTGATAGTCGTAGCGGTTTCGCCGTTGCTCCATTGTGTGAAATGGTAGCCTTGACGTTCTTTCGCTTTTAGGCTAATTTCTGTTTCGTAGTAATAATAGTCTTCTGGCAGGCTTGACTCGACAAAAGTGCTGCCGTTATAGCTGAAATTAAATTTTTTGCGTACATAGCGATATGTAACTTCTGGGCTTTCGCCTTCGTGGAGGGTGATGGTCTGTGTGGCCGGCACCTCAAAGCCATAGAATTCTTTCGTTGCTGGAGTGACCTTTGTTTCGGCTTTGCCGCTTGCGGTTTCACTTACGGCCAAAGTATAATGCTCGCCATCAAGATCCATTTTTTCGTGCTTAATGACATAGTTGACGGTTGGCGCATCGGGATCTACCGGCGTATCTGGCGTAACTGGTGTAGTTTGGTTATCTTCGTCTTCAGGATTTGCTTGAGGGGCTTCTTTCGGTCGATATGAGCTACGGCGAGGAGCGGTATTATTATAGCCGCTATCTTCGCTATCGTTTTGTGTTTCTTCGGTATTAGTTTGGTTGTTTTGAGGCTCTAAAATATTATTGTCGTCGATTTCAGGCTTTTTTGATGGGACGAGAATTTCTTCTTCGAGATTATCGACATTTTCTACATCTGGATTCTTGAAGTTTATCTCTAAAATCAAAAACGGCATCGCAATTGCTGTAAAAATCAGCATCGCTAGACTGCGTTTTGACTTTTGTTCTTTTTTATCTTTGTTTATTAATGCGAAAGTGGCAATTATCAGTAAACCAAGTATCGCCCACCGCAATAAACCGAGCCACGCTCCAATATTAACAAAACTAACACCCTCAGGTTGCATTTATGCTTGACCTCTAATAACTTATGCTTTTAATTATACATGAGCTTTTTTAAGCATGCAACAGAGTCTTGAAAAAATAACATAAAAAATATCGCCTCATGGCGATTGTCTTTCGTATGGAGCTTCACTTGGATGGAGCCGCAAATCGGACTTGAACCGATGACCTGCCGCTTACAAGGCGGCTGCTCTACCAACTGAGCTATTGCGGCATACAGTATATTTTATATGATTTTGCGTTTTTTGGGAAGCGCCTTACTCGCACTCGTTGCTACTTTGCGGCGTACGGTTGGACTTTTTACTGTAGGGCGTGCCGCGGTTGCTGTAGTAGTTGTTTTCGTGCTGCTGACTCTGCGCTGAATACGAGTTGGCTTTGGCTGCTTTGGTGTCTTTGGCATTTTTTGAACGCGGCGAATAATGCGGCGCTTCCTAGTCTTCTCCGCGTCTGCTTTTGCGGCTTGGAGTTTCTCGATTCGTTCGCGCGTGTGTTCGATGTTCTCTGTATCTTCCATATTCTCATAGATTTCAAGGAGATGTCGAAGCACGACCGTACTTGGACTGAGGCTATAGGCGGTTTCGAGCGCCTCGATTGCTTTGCTGCGCTCGCCGAGCTTCTCGAGTGCTTTCGCGTAGGCAATATAGCGGCCTGGTTGGTCGCCTTCGATTTCGATTGCTTGCGAGAAGGCCATGGCGGCTTTTTCATATTTGCCGGTTTCTAGGTAGATTAGGCCGACGTTATGTAGGCTAGACGCATTGTTGTCGAGGCTTTGTGCGATCTCGAAACATTCTACGGCTTCTTTAAAATGCTTCTCCTTAGCATAAAGAATACCAAGGCGGTTATAGGCGGCAGCATTTCTCTCATCGAACTTCAGAATTGTTAGAAGCGCCTTTTCGGCCTTCATTGGCTTCCGTTCTCTCATTGCGGTCTGAGCGAGGCCCCATAGCTTCTTGATCTGAGGTGTCTTGCGCGTATCTTCCGCCTCTTCTTCAGGCTCGGTATTGTAATTTGGCACAAAAAACACAACAAAGAAAGAAAAGAATAAAATTAGCACTGCTGCTAGCATGGAACTATTATAGCATATTCGCGATGAGCTGTAGTTTTAGATGGCCATTTTGGTCAATTGCGTCTTTAGTTTTCAATAATTGCTCTAGTTTTACAGAGAAAGCTTCGTTGCCGGTTAGTAGATAGGATTTGTACATTAGCTCGATGGCTGCATTAACGATTTGAGTCGCGCCAGTTCTTGCATCGTCTTTGCGGTATTTGATGATTTTTTCGACCGTGTCCGCAATGTTATTTGGTTTGCATGATATGTATTCTTTTGCGAGCGCTATTATTTCGGGCGCAAATTTTGGCGGATCATTTACTTTATGGCTATCTTTGACGTAATAATTGTTAGCACGGGAACGTACTGTCGGAAGTAGCTGTCCAGCGTCGTAGCATAAAAAGACGTAATGAATGTTTTGCCCTGGCTCTTCAAGTGATTTTAAGAAGGCGTTTGTGGCATTTTGGCTCATTAATTCAGGCTGTTCGATTACGATATAGAGCTCACTATTTTGTTTGTTTGATGTGATTTGGGAAATATTGCGGATTTGCTCAATAGATATATGCTTAGTTTTATCTCCCTCTGGTGCAATGTGGAGTGATTTTTCGAATAACTTTTCTAATTCGGTCTCTTTTGGGAGTTCAAAAATTGAAAAGTTACTTTTATTTGCAATTGTGCTGAGCTGCTCAATATTATCTAACTGCATCTTTGAAGCTTTCCGGCATTGGCGCCGTAAAAGTCATGCGTTTTCCGTCCGGTATTGTGATTTCTAATGCTGCGGCATGCAAATACATGCGATCAGCTTTTGGCGATTTTGGATTATAGATTGGATCGCCGAGAATTGGGGTTCCGATGTGCGCCATGTGGATACGCAGCTGATGCGTTCGGCCCGTACGTGGCTTGAGCTCAATTAAACTATAGTGCTCGCCTCGTGCGATGACTTTATATTCCGTAATTGCTTCACGGCCATTAGGATCAGGCATAAATGTCGTCGGGCGTTTAAGATTGCGCGTTAATGGAACGCTAATAATTGCATGATCTTGCTTTGGATGTCCGACTACGACGGCGTAATAGGTCTTGTGGGTTTTTCTCTCTGCGAATTGGCGTTGGAGACGGGATTTTGTTTCGTAGTTTTTTGCGACAATTATGACACCGGACGTGTCGCGATCAAGGCGATGAACGACTTCGCCGTAATCTTCGATTGCACTTTCTGCTAAATAAGCGCCTTTTTTAATTGAAAGCATGCCGACGGGTTTATTGAATACAATAACATTCTCGTCTTCGTAGATTACCGGTGGTTTTTCGGCATTTTCTGTTTTTGGTGGGTTAAGAACTGCTTCTTGCCCTGAATCCTCGTTAATGAGGCAATTTGGTTTTCTTACGACTTCGCCATTGAGTGTTGCGCAGCCTTCCTTGATTAGCTTCTGGATAGTGGCGCGGCTATAGCTAGGGTATAATTCCAGCAAAAGCATGTCGAAGCGTTTTTTGCTCGCTTCAATCGGTGCTTCTGTTTCTTGCGGTAGGTCGCCATTGATGCGGCGCGATAGTTCTGGTTTGCTGAATTTTTTAGCCATATATCTGTTATTTTAATATCTTTTTCGACTTTTTGCGAGCATAAGCATTTCGTTTGTCTGGCTTTTGGCGGGTATTTTTATAGAATCGCTTGATTTCTTTCAAGGCAAGATTGTAGTGTGATTCGAAGTTCGGGAAGGCCTTTAAGAAGCGCCTTTGCTGATAGGTTAGTACCTTTCGTGGCTTATTGATGAAGGCTGCTTCAAAACGTTTCTTCCCGCGTTGAATAATCTGAATGATCTTCCCCGTTTTGTAAGTTTCTTGATATTCGCGTAGAAGTTTATTAAATTTAGCAATGCCTTTGTTTGTCGTATATAGATCGAGTGTTAATAGCACCGCCAATATGATTGCGAGCTGGTTCCTGTATTGGATTCGCGAAATAATATCTAAAGCTGGCTCCGAGACGTATAAAGTAAGCACGGCAGATGCGCCAAATAGTATAAAGCCGTACAGACATATTCGCCCATTGAGATTAAAAGGATATTTTTCGTAGCTCCACCAGCGTGCCTTGAAGATTTTCTCCATTATATAGGACGTTAAGTATTCTAGGATGCAGGCGACTGCGCCGCCAATGAAAAATATTGCTACTGGGTTTTTGATTAGATTGCTTATCGCTAGAAAAAGTAGTGCGCCAGCGCCGTATATCGGGCAATATGGGCCGTTTAGGAAGCCGCGATTGACGACTTTATGGTCGCGGACAATTGAGAGTAGGCATTCATATGCCCAGCCGACAAAACTAAATAATATGAAATATAGAAAGATGTCGGTGATGGTCATTATTTGCGAACACCAACTGCGCGTTGAATTTGCGCGAGTTTAGCATTGGCGACGCGATTCGCGTATTCTTCGCCTTTTTGGAGAACCGCTTCAATTTGCTCGTCAGTAACGGCGGCGACTTTTTCTTGGAATTCAGTGAGAAAACTTTCGACGGTTTGAGCGACCTTTTTCTTGAGGTCGCCATAGCTCGTCTGGCCGGCCCAGTCGGCAATGACATCCTGGATGTCGCGGTCATTGAGGAGTGCCTCAATTGTGAGGAGATTACTAATACCTGGCTGGTTTATCATATCGAAGCGAATAATGCCTTCGCTGTCAGTTGTGGCGGACATGATTTTCTTTGCAGCTTCGGCCGGATTGTCATTCAAGGAAATCTTCGACTTTGCGTTATCGCTCGATTTGCTCATTTTCTTTGTTGGGTCAACAAGGCTACGAATGCGGAGGCCTTTTTCGAGGTGCATAAACTTGACCTGCTCTTCTTCTGGGGCTGGAATCGTAAATAACTCTTCGTTGAACTTATTATTCATGCGAATCCCAATATTGCGCGCTAGTTCTAGGTGTTGGAATTGGTCCTCGCCAAGTGGCACGTATTTTGCGTCATAGAGTAGGATATCGGCCGCCATTAGGATTGGGTAATTGAATAAACCGACGGTGACGGCATTCGAGTGCTCTTCGGATTTCTCTTTGAACTGAGTCATGCGGCTTGCTTCGCCGAACGGCGTGAAGCAGTCAAGAATCCAGGCGAGTTCACTATGGGCTGGAACGTGGCTCTGGCGATAGATATGGATGTTTGGATTGTCGATGTCGAGACCGGCGGCGATGTAGTACTTGATGCCCTTGATGACCTGAGCATAAAGTTTGCTATGGTCGATTGGGGTCGTAAAACTATGAAGATCAGGGACGAACATATTAATATTGCTGTCGGCGGCATGTTCGTGAGCTAGATTTACCATTGATTTGTAAGCGCCAAGAAAATTTCCGATTGTCGGCTCTTCATTTGCTCGTACCCCCGTAAGAATTGTTTGCATTTAGCTAATATCCTTTCATTATATCACAGTAATTAAGAATTGTCAAGCATAAGCGACACTGTAGTCGCGCTGAGATTAATTAGGCGCTAGGCCAATGCGGTATAAATGCGGAAAGAATTATCATATCTTATATTATATCACAGCTGGCTGTTGCTCTTTGTGAGTTCGAGTACCTCTGTCTGTGTCAACGGAAAAGCCTGCTTAGTTGAACATATTTAAATCTGCTTATGTTGTAAAATATTTTAGCATAAAAAATGGTGGAGCGTAGGAGATTCAAACTCCTGACCTCTTCGCTGCCAGCGAAGCGCTCTATCAGCTGAGCTAACGCCCCAATGCATATATTATATCATATAAACTGCCACCCAGTGAATCGGGTGGCAGCCGCGATTCTTTAAGACTCCCTTTCGAGCTCTTTTAGTTGCCCATTATATATTGTCTTTGAAATCTTCCATTTCGCTTAACCCTATTTGCAAAAATTATAACATGAGCGTGTTATACTGTATACATAAGTAGTGGAGGTAATATGAAAGCACTATTTTGGATAGTGGTGGGAGTATTATTCATAGACTATTTGCTGATTCGCGGCAGTTCGCGGCGAGAAGGCGAAGAATAACAACAATAAGGAGATAATATGGAAGGAACAAGTGTTCTAGCCCAAAACAAAAAGAAAGCTCCAGCAGACAAGACGAAGAAGCCCGCTGCAAGTTCTGAAGGTCAGAGCGTGCTTGGCGGTAACTCTAAGGAACATAAACCAGTAACTTTTTATAAAAAAGCCTGGTTTTGGATTATTATTGCTGTCGTAGTGCTTGGCGTGGCTGGATTAATCGTATTTCTAGTCATTAATGCAAATATAACCGCTGAAGCAATTGAAAAGTTCGATAAGAATGTCTCTTCGGCTAGCTCGGCCGTAGATGATTTCGAGAGTTCTTTTTCTAGTATTTATTCCGATTCTGGTCTTTCTGGTTATTATTCTCGCTCTAGCGCAACTGACCGCCAGAAGGAGCTACATAATAAATGTCTCGAGAAGTATGGCGCCAATGAGAATATCATCAAGACTGCAGATGAACTTGCTGATTTGCGCTATACTACCGGTGAAGAATACGCTGACGAGTTTGGTGCAGGCAAGACTCGTGAGGTCTCTGAGAATGCCGAGAAGGCGGCTAGTATTTATACCGAAGCAAAAAAGAATATCTCTGAATGTGAAAGCATTCTCGAAGAAGCTCTCAATAGTGATGTAGAGATTTCCTTCGGTAAATTTACTGTCACCGAGGGGCATTGGTTTAACGATACAGAACTTAAAGTAAAAATTAAGAACAAGAGCGATACCTCTCATAAATTCCACTTCACCGTTGAGGCTCAAGATGAAAATGGTAATAAGATAGACGATGATTATGTCTATACCAAGACTTTGAGTGCTGGCGAGGAGACAGAAGAAACTGCTTTTGAATATGTCTATAGTAAAGACGAAGAAAAAATGAAGACTGCGAAGTTCGTAGTAAAGAAGTTGTCCGAAGACTAATTTCGTACTAAATATCTCCTCTTAATGGGGAGATATTTTTTATACCAACAAAAATACCACCCCGATGGAGTGGTATTTTTGCTTGTTGAGCGGATTAACGCTTGGAGAACTGTTCGCGTTTGCGAGCACTGCGGAGACCGTAGTGTTTGCGTTCCTTTTCGCGTGGATCGCGCTTCATGAGACCAGCCTTCTTGAGCACTGGGCGGAATTCTGGGAATTCAAGAACAAGTGCACGAGAGATGGCGAGCTTGATAGCGTCAACCTGGCCGGCAACGCCACCACCTTTAACGAGGATAGTGACATCATATTCTTTTTGCTTCTGCGTGAGGGCGAGTGGATCAGTTACCTCAGCCATGAGAGTCTTGTTTCCGCTAAGGAATTCAAGAGCTGGCTTGCCGTTGATAGTGATCTCGCCTTTACCCTTGTAGAGGCGTGCGGTTGCGGTGGCTGCTTTGCGGCTACCGTTACCGTAGGTATATTTTGCGTTCTTAGCTGGCATTACTTAATCTCCTTTGGCTGTTGTGCCGTGTGAGCGTGCTCGGCGCCATTAAAGACGCGGAGGCGAGCTAGGCGATCAGCTGCTAGTTTATTCTTTGGCATCATACCCTTGACTGCCTGCTTGATTGCGAGGCTTGGATCTTTCTCGATGATTTCAGCGAGCGTAAGATCAGTCAAACCACCAGGGAAACCAGAATGGCGGTAGTAATGCTTGTCGGTCATCTTTTCGCCAGTAACTTTGATGTTCTTAGCATTGATGACGACTACATAGTCGCCGTTGTCGGTATGTGGGGTGTAGGTAACTTTCGATTTGCCCATTAGTTTATCAGCGATAACGACTGCGAGTTTGCCGAGTGGCATTACGCTAGCGTCGATAATCCACCATTCGCGCTGAATTTCGGAGGTCTTCTGACTATAAGTCTTCATTACTTCTCCTCCTTCTTATCTTTAATCTCGTCGACAAAGGAAATGGTTGCCATTTCAGCGTTGTCGCCGCGACGATAACCGGTACGTTCGATACGGAGATAACCGCTGTCACGCTTAATTTGTGGAGCGATAACATCTACGAGCTCGTTGCCGATCACCTGATCGTTAAGGCGAGCGATAACGAGACGGCGGGAAGCGAGGTCACCGCGCTTTGCGAGAGTGATTAACTTCTCTGCTGGGCGGCGGATTTCCTTAGCCTTTGCCATAGTCGTATCGATCGACTTGTATTTAAACAAGGAGCGCATCAGACCGCGTGTTAGTGCAGTGCGTTGGTCGGTTTCGCGACCGAACTTGCGCCCTTTATATCCATGGCGATGCATTTATACTTTCAACTCCGTTAGTTTTTCGCGAACCTCATCGAGAGCCTTTGCGCCGAAGCCCTTGAGCTCTTTGAGATCGCTTTCTGATAATACGACGAGATCGCGAACGGTATGGATGTCATTGTTGAGCAATGCATTTGCAGTACGTGCGCTAAGGCCGAGCTCTTCGATTGGGAGCATGAGACCAGATTCGTCTTCGGCAGCTGCAGCGGTTGGAGCTGGAGCAGATTCTACTTCAGTGCTACCGGCAAGTGCCTTATATTGATTTACTAGAATAGCAGCGGCTTCCTCGAAAGCTTCACGTGGGGTGATAGTACCATCGGTATCGATAGTAAGAGTAAGCTGCTGAAGGTTAGTGTCCTGACCGACACGAGTATTCTCTGCGTTGTAGCGTACGCGAAGTACTGGCGTAAATACAGCGTCGAGAGCGATCATATCGTTATGAACGCGATCTTCGCTGGATTGTTCAATACTTAGGTAACCACGGCCAGTATCGACGACCATATCCATCTTGAGGGTGAATTTTGGATCATCGATATTACAAATAACCTGTTGTGGGTTAGCGATTTCAACCTCAGCTGGGAGCTTGATATCGCCAGCGAGTACAGTGCCAGTGCCCTTCTTCTCGAGATGAATCTCGACAGGAGCATCAGAGTGAGACTTGACATGGATGTTCTTAAGATTGAGCATGATGTCAACAGTGTCTTCTACGATGCCTGGGATCGCGCTGAACTCATGAGTGGTGCCATCAATGCGAAATGCAGTGATAGCAGCGCCCTTAATGCTAGAAAGAAGAACACGACGGAGTGAATTACCAAGAGTGTTACCATAGCCGTAGTAAAGTGGCTTGATAACAAAGCTTGCGCTGTTTTCACCAAGATCCTTGATTTCTGCTAGCTCTGCTTCATGAATTACTTTTGTCATTGCTTCTCCTTTTTAGCGCGAGTAATACTCGACGATTAATTGTTCGTTGATGCCCACCTCAGCTTCTTCACGCTTTGGCGTACCAGTGATTTCAATCTTCATTTTCTTGACGTCTGCCTTCATCCAAGAGAGAGGTGCCTGGCTAGAAGCACCGGCGACGTTGCTTAAGCTTACGAAATAACTGTTTTTCTTAGACTTTGGACGAACCTCGAGGACATCACCTGCGGATAGACGAATTGATGGAATATCAATGCGCTTACCGTTGAGAGTGAAGTGACCGTGAGAGACGAGCTGGCGTGCAGCGCGACGAGTAGACGCAAAACCTGCACGATAGACAACGTTGTCTGCGCGGCGTTCGAGATATTCGAGGAGTTTTTCGCCGGTCATGCCTTCAGCACCCTGTGCTTCACGCATAAGTTTAGCGAATTGCTTCTCGAGAAGGCCGTAAATGCGGCGAACTTTCTGTTTTTCGCGGAGCTGAGTCAAATAAAGACTACCACCGCGGATGCGCATATCTGCGTGCTGACCAGGAATACCGGTCTTCTTTGCCATGATTTTTTGCGCTTTAGGAGCAAGTGCATAACCTTCACGGCGAGATTGTTTTCCAATAGGTGAAATATCAC
>CAMKFS010000010.1 GCA_946411935.1 uncultured Candidatus Saccharibacteria bacterium
AGATGAGTTGAAGTCATTCAAATGGTATCTCGACCGCTACGCCGAACTATCTAAAAGGCGAGCATCGAAAAAGAAGTAACTTATTGTCAGCCACTACTCTCTGAGTAGTGGCTATTTCTACAGCTATACTTGCAAAACTCACGCATCTCAGCTATAATATAGATACTAATTATTACTTTTAGCGCAACAATCTCTGTCTTATTCTAGGCTATCAGAGCGCTTTTAGTGTGGGAATAAATATTAAATTGTATTAAATAAAAGGAATCAATGAACGAAAAATCCAAAGCAGAGGCCGAGCGCCGCGCGAAACTCTTAAAATCACGCGCCGAACGCCTCCCAGACATTAAAAAACAGTTTGAAGAGAACCAAAAACGTAATTTTAACGCAAATTTTGCTCCAGGCGGCAAAGACGAAAAACTCGTCGCCAAAGCTAAACGCGGCAAAAATGCGCCAAAGGCAGCGAAGAAAGCTACTAATGCAAAAGCTTCCGCAAAGGGCAAAAAGCAGGCTGCCGCAACCGAGAAGCGTAATGACGTGAAACTAATGGTTAGCACCCGTAAAGGCGAGATGGTTCATCATCAGCGTATGCTTAGCCAAGACGTTAACGCTCAGGCGACTCAGCATATTGTTGGCATTCCAGTAAATAAATCTCGCTACAACGGCTACAAAGGTAATCAGCTCAGCATGAATCAGATTCGCGCTGCTCGCCCGGATAAAGATTCGGTTCGTGTTATTCCGATCGGTGGCCTCGGTGAGTTTGGTATCGGCAAAAATATGACTGCCATCGAGTACCAGGGTGAAATTATTCTTATCGATATGGGTACGCTCTTCGCGAACACTGACTATCCTGGCGTCAACTATATGATTCCAGATAGTAAATGGCTCGATGACAATCGCGACAAGGTGAAGGCGATTCTCTTTACGCATGCTCACCTTGACCATATTGGCGCCTGTCGTCATCTCTTGCCGTATTTTGGTCCGTTGATTCCAATCTATGGTTCCAGCTTTACGATTGGCATGATCAAGAAACAGATGTCTGAGGTTCCAGATGTCCCGGAGATGAACTATCAGATTGTTAACCCGCTTGAGCATAAGAATATTCAGCTCACTCAGCATCTTTCGGCAGAGTTTATTCATATGCTTCATTCGATTCCAGGAAACTGCTCGATCGCGGTCCGTACGCCAAATGGCACGATTGTACTTTCGGGTGACTGGCGCTTCGAGGACAACCCAATGGATATTCCGGCAGACTATGATCGTCTCAAAGAAATTGCGAATAAAGAGGGTATTGCGCTTCTTTTGAACGAATCGACGAACATTGATGTTCCGGGTACGCATCCGCATAGTGAATATGATGTTGGCGATAACATTGGCAAGGTTATGGATAATTATGCGACTGGCCGCATTATTATCAGCTGTTTCTCGAGTCAAGTGAAGCGTATTGAGTGTGTGCTTCGCGAGGCCGCAGAGCGCGGTCGTAAGGTTGCTTTTGCTGGTTTTTCGATGATTAATAACGTCGAGGTGGCGCTTCGCGCTAAGGCGATTAAAGTACCTAAGGACACCATCATGAAGATGGAAGACATCGTAAAATTGCCAGACGAGAAGATTACGATTGTTTGTACTGGTTCACAGGGCGAAATGAATGCCGTACTTAACCGCATGGTCACTGGCGCACATCGCCACATTAAGGTTAAAGCAAGTGATACGATTGTTTTCTGTTCTAGTCCAATTCCTGGCAATGAGCCAAAGGTGATGGGTACGGTTGATGGCCTCCTTCGCGAAGGTGCTCAGGTGATTCAGCATAATAAGACTCATCTTACGAATATTGGCCCATTGCATCTCTCTGGTCACGCTTACTACGAAGATCATGTGAAGTTTGTGACCGATTTGCATCCGAAGAACTATATGCCATATCACGGCGAGTTCTATATGCTCGAACATAACGCTGAGATGGCAGAGAATGTTGTTGGCATTCCGCGTGATCGTATTCTTGTTGCGGATGATGGCGACATCGTTGAGCTTCTTCCGAATCAGACAATCCGCAAAAATGGTCGCATTCAGGTCGGCAACAAGCTTTATGACGATGCTGATCAGCAAGTTAACGAAGCTGTCGTTAAAGATCGTATTCATATCTCTCGTGAAGGTATTTTTGTAGTAATCTTAACGATTAGCAAAAAGACTGGACGTCTCATCAAGACCCCAGATATCGTTTCGCGTGCCTTTATCTATCTCGATAACTCCGAGGAGCTTATTGGCAAGATCCGCCACTATCTCCGCGCAAAGACTGACCATATGGTCAGCTCGGATGCAGACATTAAAGCGCTCAAAGATGAAATTAAAGAAGATGTCACGCATATCTTATATGATGCTACTGGTCATACGCCAATCGTGATTCCGGTCATCAATAAAGTCTAATAAAAAATATCTCCCGCAAGGGAGATATTTTTATGAGAGGCGGTCAAGCTTAGTTGCCCCACTGGCCGTTGCTAGCCTTAGTTTGGACCTTAATTACTAAATGATACTTCGCATTGCTATAGATTGAAGTTGCATTACAGTTGAAGGTGACTTTATCGATAAAATTACTGCTGCTTGCGCCACCTGCAATTGTCTCTTTGTAATAGTAGTAGCCGTCAGTCGCATTATAAGTCCAATCGGCAGTATTGATATTTTTGATTGCGGCATCTTCGCCGTTAACTTGATTTGGCAATCTTTCGCCAGTTGCGCGACCGTTCTCGTCAAGCTCCTCCCAATACTCTTGGAAGCTAATACGCGCATCGATGCCGAAGCTACTCTTGTTTTTTACGTCGAGAACCTTTGGCGTAATTGTGCATGGGAGCCAATCATCAGGACTATCGAAGACCTCTTCGAAATCAATATTTTCGCTACCGAGCGTGAAGTTGTTGTTAAATGATTCTGTGAATGTAAAATATGCAAAAGTACCACCAATTCCGATAATTAATGCTATCGCAATAATGGCTGCTAGTGACTTCTTATTTTTCATATAGCAATAGTCCTATTAAATTAAGATTAGTATAAGCGGTTCGCTGAGTCTATGTCAAGTAAGCATAAGCATGTTATAATAAAGAAAATTATTCGGAGAATTTCTCATGGCCACAAAGAAGGCAACAAAATCAACTAAGACGACAAAAACTACGAAGGTTCCAGCAGCCACCGCAAAAGCTAAGTGTTGTGATTGCGAAAAATGCAAATGCGGCACTGCGCATAGTCAAGCATCATTTTATATTTTGATTGCATTGCTCGTTGCGACGATGACAGTTTTGGTTATTTCGCTAAGCTTCAACAAGTCTGTTCGCGACATTTTCCGTCCATCTACCTACGCTTATAGCGGCTGGTTTGATAAAGAAGTAGAGAATGGCAAAAAGGATGAGAATGGTGTCACGATTCTTACTGCTGGCGCCGCTATGGATATGTCAAACAGCGGCAAGACCGGCTTCTTAATTATCAGCGATGAGAGCAGCTTTGACTCCGATGCATTCGCTCGTCGTGTCGCAAACCTCGTCGCTTCTACCGACAATGTTTATCGCTACAATGTCGCCGAGGAAAAATCCGTTGACGATGAGCGCGTCTCTTCGCTCTTCGACTATGGCTCAATGCCGGCTTTCGTATATATCAAAGATGGTCGCATTTTTGATCGTCTAGACGATGTTAAGGATGAAGATGACCTCCGCTTCTTCCTCGAAAAATACAATGCTGTTACTGTAGAAGAATAAGATTCATGCTAGAATAGTGCCAATGGAAGAGATAATTTTTGTCGACAAACCATCTGGCATGACTAGCTTCGGTGCGGTTGCTCGCGTACGGCGTGTTCTTTCTGAACGCGAGGGGCACAAAGTGAAGGTTGGCCATACTGGTACTTTGGATCCCTTTGCGACTGGACTTCTGATTTTGCTTGCTGGTAAGGCAACTAAGAAAGCTCCAGAATTAACTAAACTTGATAAAGTTTATGAGGCGACTATTCGTCTCGGCGAAAGCTCAACGACTGGTGATCCGGAAGGGGAAATAATGAAAACCGGCGAAGCGCCGACGCTCGCCGAAATTGAAGCAATAATTCCCAAATTTGTTGGCAAAATTCAACAAACGCCGCCCGCTTTTTCGGCAATCAAGGTAAACGGACAGCGCGCCTACAAGCTAGCTCGCGCTGGCAAGGAAGTAGAAATGCCTTCGCGTACGATTGAGATATACTCTCTGGATATTTTAAGCTACGAGGCTCCAGAGCTAAAAATTCGCACGCATGTTAGTAGCGGTACTTATATTCGAACGCTCGCCGAAGACATTGGCAAGGCTCTCGGTTGTGGCGCATATTGTTCGGCTCTTCGCCGCACACAGATTGCTGATTATAAGATTGCAGAACTGCCGCTTTTTGACTTGCCTAAATAGATAAGTATAGGATGCTATAATATATATTATGTTTGATTTAGGAAAGCGTCTCGACGCGTTGAAAGACGCTTTTGATACGATTTGGCAAAAACTAGATGTAGATAATAGGCTCGAAAAACTTAATGAACTCGAGCGGGAAGTTGCTGTTCCGGAAATTTGGAATAATCCTGATTTGGCGCGCGAAAAGACTACTAAGGTTGCCCAATTGCATGACGAATTGGATCCTTGGACTCTATTAAAGACTCAGATTAATGATCTCGCTGAATTGATGCAGCTTGGCGACGAGAGCCTAGTCGAAGAATTCTCCGAACAGCTCGATGCGATGGAGCAAAACCTCGAGAAACTAAAACAGGAGCTCCGCTTTACTGGGAAGTACGATCATAACGGCGCAATTTTGCGCATCACTGCTGGTGCTGGTGGCACGGAAGCGATGGATTGGTCCGGGATGCTTGAGCGTATGTATCTTCGTTGGGCGGAGCAACACAATGTAAAAGCAACGATACTCGATCGCGTCGACGGCGAGGAGGCGGGCATTAAGACTAGCGTGATCGAGATGACTGGTACGAATGTTTATGGCCAGCTCAAATCCGAACATGGCACGCATCGCCTCGTGCGCCTCAGTCCATTTAATGCCGATCATCTTCGCCAGACTTCATTCTCGCTCGTAGAGGTTCTTCCGATTATTGAAAATGACGACGACGTTCAGATCGATCCGAAAGATCTCCGTATCGACGTGTATCACTCGGGCGGACATGGCGGGCAATCGGTAAATACGACCAACTCCGCCGTTCGCATTACGCATCTTCCGACTAATATTGTTGTCGCAATTCAGAATGAACGCAGCCAGCTGCAGAACAAGGAAAAAGCGATGGAGATTCTTCGTGGCAAGCTTCAACAGATGATGCAGGAGCAGAATGCGGAATCGGTAGATAAGCTTCGTGCTGGAGAATCTGCTAGCTGGGGTCAGCAGATTCGCAATTATGTCCTTCATCCCTACAAGCTCGTCAAAGATACGCGTACGAAGTATGAAGAGAACGATGCTGAGGCGGTTCTCGACGGAAAAATCGACGGTTTTATCACGAGCTTTTTGGACAATTGATAGCGCTTATGTTATCATAGTTCTATGATATTGCTCGATAATGTTTCTAAATATTATCCTGGCTATAAAACTCCCGCACTCGAGGAGATTAATCTGCATATTCAGCCAAAAGAGTTTGTCTTTATTGTTGGTGCTTCCGGTGCTGGCAAATCAACCTTAATCAAGATGCTTACTCGCGAAGAGAAGCCAAGCTATGGCGATATTATTGTTGGCGGAATTGATTATAAATGCATGAAGAAGAAATATATTCCATATCTTCGTCGCCGTATTGGTGTAGTTTTTCAGGATTTTAAGCTTCTTCCGAACCGCACTGTCTATGAGAATGTTGCATTTGCCTTAGAGATCGTTGGTGTTTCGAGCGCTGAGATTAAGCGTACTGTTCCGAAGGTTCTTGAGCTTGTTGGTCTTTCCGAAAAGGCTCACGAATTCCCAGGCAACCTGTCTGGCGGTGAGCGTCAGCGCGTTGCGATTGCTCGTTCGATGGCGCGTCAGCCAAAGATTCTTATCGCAGATGAGCCTACCGGTAATCTCGACCCAGAGAATTCTTGGGGCATCATTCGCCTACTTGAGGAGATCAATAATTTCGGCACTACAATTCTTGTTACTACACATGATGCAGAGGTGGTTAATCAGCTCAAGAAGCGCGTCATTACGCTCAGTCATGGCAAGATTATTGGCGACCAGAAGCAAGGCGGCCACTATGATTTGGATGGCTCACGTACCCGTATTTCAAAGCGCTCACTTGGTGGGCCGGCGCCAGTCGCTCATCAAGCGCAGCCGCAGATGCAAGTTCAGCCGCAAGTAGTTTCAGCTCAGCCAGCAGCCTCAGCTGCTCGGCCGACTTCTCCAGCTCCAGCTCCTGCTGCGCCAGCTCAGGCTCCGCGCGTAGCGGTTCGACCAACTGCTGCTATACGCACGGTTGCAAAATCTTCTGGATCCGATGTTCTTGAACAGATGCGACGAACCAGAGTAGCGGAAGCGCCAAAGACTAAGACTGTTGCAAAAAGAAGGAGTTTATATCCAAATGCCAAGTAGGAAACTCAGCAAGGAAGAACAGCAGGCTGCTGCAAAAATGAGCCGCGAGCGTCTTGAGCGCATTGCGCAGACGCGCAAACATCGCATGCGCACTAATGCACGTATTATAAAATATGGCGCCAAGAGTTTTGTGCGTAATACTTGGCTAAGTGTTGCGGCAATTGCGATTATGGCCGTTACTCTCATTGTTCTTTCTGCTACTATTATTGCGACTCATGCGATGAGTACTGCCATTAATAAAATTGAGCAGCAAGTCGACATGTCGGTTTATATCAAGCAGGGCGCAACTCAAGAGCAGATTGATCGTATAGTAGGGCGCCTCGTGCAGCTCGAGACTGTTGTTTCGGTTGATTATACATCTCCAGAAGAGGCTAATAAGGAATCAATCGAGAAGATTATCGAAGCTGGTCATATCACTGACAAGGATTACATTCAGAGCCTCTATGAGGCCCCAAATAAGCTTCCGTGGACTCTTAATATTAAACTCGTTAACTTGAATAATACGGCCGAGTTGGAGAATTTTGTTAACGCTGACGAATCGATTAAGGACTTGATTGACGAGAACCGTGTTCCTAGCTATGCATCAAGTCGTCGCGACACGATTGATCGCATCGCAAATATCATGAATCGTATTGAATTGATTGGCTTGATCGCTGCAGGTATCTTTGCTCTAATCGCAATCCTTGTCGTCTTTAATACAATCCGCATGGCAATTTATAACCGCAAAGAGGAAATCTATATGATGCGCCTCGTTGGCGCTAGTCGCTGGTTTATCGTCGGTCCATTCGTCGTCGAAGCGAGCTTCTATGGCATTATTGCGGCAATAATAGCGGGCGGTGTTTCGTATGCAGCTGCATTTGCGCTGAAAAATAATTTTGGTACCACGCTTGATCCTACCCTCGACATTATGAAGAACTTCTGGTACTTAATTGCTTGCTCGCTTCTAGTTGCAGGTATTGCGATTGGCGTTGTCTCTTCGCTTCTTGCTACACGCAAATATCTCAAGCAAAAATAATCAAAATAGAAAGGAATAGTATAGGTGGGTGGTCTTGAAAAATCATCCCGCTTATGCTATGATTTTAATCATGAAGATTAAACGCAACATTATCTGTCTGTGCCTCGCATCGCTCACTATTGTTGCTGGAATTTTCCCGGCCCCACGTGCCGCTGCTTATACTCAACAGGATTTGAATAATATTAATTCCAAGATTTCCGCTCTTCGTACTCAGATGAAGGCTTACGAGGAACAGGCGAGTGCTTATGCTGCCGAAGCGAACAATATTCAGAACGAAATCAGCTCTCTCCAGGCTCAGCAGGCTGCGTTGAAGACTCAGATTGAACTCAAGCAAGCCGAGCGCGAGCAGCTTATGGCCGAAATTGAGGCTACTACGAAGCGAATCAATGATAATTCCGAGACTGTCGGCTATACTATCGCTCAGTACTACTATAATGATGAAGTATCTACAATTGAGCGCATCGCTTCCTCTGATTCTTTCTCGAGTTTTATCGATGAAGAAATGAAGCTGTCGAGTTTATCTGATACGCTTGCGGGTATCATTGAGGAGAACAAGAATCTCAAGTCGGAGCTCGAAGTAAAGAAAAAGAACGCTGAGTTAATCTTGGAAGATTTGAATACGCAGAAGTCTCAGCTAGTTTCGCTCGAACAGCAGCAGACTGCTCTACTTATTCAGGCTCGCGAGAACGAATCGTCCTATCTCGAGCTGAAGAATAACGCAGCTTCCCAGAAAGCATCTCTCGAAGAAGAACAGCAGAAGATTCTTGCAAGTCTTGCTGCGCAATATAATGTTTCGAATGTTACGGCTGGCGATCCGAATAAAGGTGGCTACCCGTATTCTGGTCGTTGTCCTCAGCAAAAAGACGCTTTTGCTGACCAGTGGGGCATGTATATCTGCGAATGTGTATCCTATACTGCCTGGAAGGTTTATAGTACCTATGGCTATATGCCATACTGGGGAGGTCGCGGAAATGCAAAACAGTGGCCTGCAAATGCGCGCGCCGCTGGCTATACAGTCTCGAATATTCCTCGCGTTGGCGCAGTTGGCATTTCTACTGGTGGCGCCTATGGGCATGCTGTATGGGTAGAAGCAGTTGCGGGCAACCGTGTCTATATTTCGCAATACAACTATCGTAATGCAGCTACAAATTACCAACCAGGCGAGTATTCGGAGCAATGGGTCGACCAGGGAATGTATCAATATATTTACTTCGGTAAATAATAATGGATAGTGAATCGTTTTTTGATAAGGATATCTCGGATATCCTTTTTCAATTCGGGACAAGTGAACTAGGCCTTAAAAGCAGCGAAGTGAAAACCCGCCGCGAGAAATATGGCGCAAATATTTTGCCGAAAAAGAAACGTGACGGTATTCTAAAAATCTTTTTCCGCGAGTTTATAGACCCGATGGTTATATTGCTAGTCGTTGCGATTGCTGCTTCGCTAGTAGCCAAGGAATTTATCGACGCCGCTGTAATAGCGTTTATTATTTTAGTCGATGCCGTGATGGGGACCTACCAAGAAAATAAAGCAAATAATACAGCAGCTACGCTCGAGGACTACATCAAAGTTCAGGTAAAAGTCGTGCGTGATAGTGAAGAGCAAATTGTGAATGCTGAAGAATTAGTCCCAGGCGACTACGTCTATCTCGAGTCCGGCGACAAGATTTCTGCTGATATGCGCCTAGTTGAGACGCACAATTTCTCTGTCGACGAGTCTATTCTAACCGGCGAAAGTGTTCAGGTTGCAAAGCATCCGGATACAATTCGCAAGGTAGGCTCGCCACTCGGCGATCAGCGTAATATGGCTTTTTCTGGAACAACTGTCGTGTCGGGTCGAGCGAAAGCTGTTGTTGTGAGAACTGGCCTTACTACTGAGCTTGGCAAGATTGCCGAAAGTTTAAACGAAACTGGAAGTACGAAGACGCCACTCGCTATACGAGTCAGCAAACTATCACGCCAGATTACGATTATGATTATAATTATTGCCGCGATTTTATCGGCTTTATTGATCGTAAAGCGTGTTCCGTATACGGAGATCTTGATTACGGTCATCGCTTTCGCCGTTTCTGCTATGCCAGAAGGCTTGCCGCTCGCTTTGACGATGGCTTTAACTATCGCTTCGAATCGTATGGCGAAGAAAAATGTTATCGTTCGAAAGCTTGCCTCTGCAGAATCGCTTGGTAGCTGCACTGTGATTGCATCCGATAAGACCGGCACCCTCACAGTTAATCAGCAGACCGCGAAGAAAATCGTTTTACCGAATGGCGAAGAATACCAGGTGTCCGGTACCGGCTTTAGTACGACCGGAAAAGTTACTGGTAACGTTATGGAATATGCGAAAGAGATTGGTTTTCTTGGTGTTATCAATAATGAGGCCTCGATTGAAAATAATCAGCATATCGGAGACTCAATCGATATTGCTTTTCTGGTTCTCGGCAAAAAACTTGGCGTCAGCACTAAGGGTGTAAAAATAATTGAAAGTGTTCCGTATGAATCGGAAAATAAATATTCAGCAGTTTTCTATGAGCAGGACGGAGAAATGTATTGCACTGTCAAAGGGTCTCCGGAAGTCGTCGAGAGTTTTTGTTCGGAGGTAAACTTCGCTCGTCGTAAAGACCAGAAAAAATTGCGCGCCCAGAACGAGGCACTTGCGCATGACGGCTATCGGGTCATTGCGCTTGCTTCCGCTAAGGTCGCAAAGAAGGCAAAATACAGCGAAAAAGACATTAAGAATCTAAAATTCATGGGTTTCGTAGCCTTTATCGATCCAATCCGTAAAGAAGCGGCGGCTTCGATTCGTGAATGCCGTATAGCTGGAATAAAAGTTCTAATGATTACTGGCGACCATCCTCTGACTGCCGCTTCAATAGCAAAGGATCTGAGCTTAATCTCGGATTCGAACGAGGTTACGAACGGCGAAGAAGTTGAAAAGTACTATCGTCGCGGCGAAAAAGATTTTGACGAATTTATTTCTAATAAACTTGTCTTTGCTCGCGTTACGCCTTTACAGAAACTGCATATTGTAGAATCGCTGAAACGGCAAGGAGAGTTTGTGGCTGTAACTGGCGATGGCGTCAATGATGCTCCTGCGCTTAAATCCGCCAACATCGGTGTGGCGATGGGCTCGGGAACTGATATTGCTCGTGAGACTGCTGATATGATAATTGTCGACGACAATTTTAAATCCATCGTTGCGGGCGTTAAAGAAGGGCGTGTTGCTTATGCGAATATTCGCAAGATCATTTACTTTCTGATTTCCTGTAATATTGCTGAAGCGGTTTTCTTCTGTCTGGCGATAGCACTTGATATGCCGATGCCTTTTGTTGCTGTGCAGCTTCTTTGGCTTAATGTTGTTACGGATGGTGTTCAAGATTTCGCTTTGAGTTTCGAAAAAGCTGAGGCGGATATTCTCCGCGAAAAGCCGCGCGATCCAAAAGAATCTATCTTCGATAAAACTCTGCTACACAAAATTCTTTTCGCTGCTTTGTTTATTACGGCTGCGATATTCGGATTGTATTATTATCTAATAAATATAGCCAAAGTCGATGTGATGGTCGCGCGTAGCTATATTATGTGTCTAATGGTTTTTATCCAGAATATTCATGCCTTCAACTGCCGCAGCGAGAAACAGTCGGCCTTTCGCGTTTCGCTACTTAGCAACCCTGTCTTCATGTTCGGTATCGCCGGAACAATTATCCTTCAGTTAATTGTAATGGAAGTGCCGTTCTTGTCGACTTTCTTGCAGACCATCTCAATGCCGCCAGTACTTATTGCGCAATTCTTTATGTATGCTTTATCGATTTTGTTGGCCGTTGAGCTTTATAAGCTCGTGATTCGCAGAATCCATCCATAGTATAATAGAGATATGTTAAGTTCGGCTACGATTCAGCTAATCGCGATTATCTCGATGACGATTGATCATGTTGGACTATTTCTTCTTGGCGATTTTGTTCCTTTTCGCATCGTTGGACGCCTCGCTTTTCCACTGTTTGCGTTGATGCTTGTCGAGGGTTTTAAATATACAAGCTCGCGTCAGAAGTATTTTCTAAGAATCGTGGTTACGGCCTTTGCTGCAGTTTTGCCGACGTTTATCCTGTCTACTATGACAAAAAACGAATACAGCCATAATGCGCTGTTTACTCTTGCATTTTCGCTGCTCGCTTTAATGCTTGCAGAGAAGGGTAGAATTGCGCTAATCGCCTTACCGATGGTAGTTCTCCTTCCTGGAGTACTTAACTGTGAATATGGCGTACATGGAGCGCTCATGGTACTTGGTTTTTATTATGCCGACCGGCTGTTTGTGAAGAATCGAATCCTCCGCATTGCATCGCAGGCAGTTGTGTTGGCCTTTATGATGTTTTCTCTGGCTCTTTATAACTCTTGGGGCATTTTATGCCTAGGTGTTCTTGCGATTATTCCAATCGCTCTATATTCTGGCAAAAAAGGCAAACGCTTGCCGCGGCTTTTTGGCTATATTTATTATCCTGCCCACTTATTTGTTATATTGCTGATAAAGTTATTTCTTTATTAAAATTGCCATTGTCCCGGCAATTCTAAAATCATATTCGTCGGGGTGTTTTTCGAGAAATTCATTGACGGCCATTCCTGCACCGGGCAACTCTGCGTTGCGGTAATCGTGCACGACAATCTTGCCGCCACTCACTAATCTTGGCGCGACAAAATTAAAACTAGTCTTGATCGACTCGTAGAAATCGCCATCGAGTAGGGCAAAAGAAATTTCGCTTGGCAAATCCGAGTCGCTCAGCTCATTAAACCAGCCCTTCACAATCACTGGCTCGGGCAGGGCATATTTCTTAAACTTGTGGCGCACGGTGTCTGGCGAGGCTTTTAGCTCGCCCGCTTTGAAACGCCAACCGTCCGCGCTGTTATCCTCGGCGCTTTTTTCTGGCAGACCTTCGAATGAATCGTAAAGATAAAGCCATTTATCCGGATTATTACGCATTGCATCTGCGAGTAGAATCGAAGTGTCGCCTTCGTAGCAGCCGAATTCGACTACGTCTCCGGGCAAATCCAAAGTCTGCTCGAGTTCGTCGAGCAGTAATTTTGTTTCGCGGTCCGGTATTTGAAGTTGTTTAGGCATCTAGGAAACCGATTTCTTTGACGATTGCAGCGAGCTTCTCGTGGAATTCTTTAATCGTGCCAGAATTGTCGACATAATAATCAGCAATAGCAATCGGGCCGCCCTTTTCGAGATTCTCGATTTCTGCTTTATCGCGCAAAGCGGATTCCTCGATTGTGAGCGGACGGACTGGGCGCTCTGCTAGACGCTTGCGGCGCATTGCTTTTGGCATTACGACAGCAATCACGGTGAGTTCGGTTGGGAACTCTTTGCGAAGCGTATTGTATTCAGTCCAAGTATAGAGACCATCGAGCACGATGCGTTTTTGTCCGGCTTCAATAAGATTCTTTGTTTCGGCAAGCACGCGTTTTACGATAAAATCTTTGCCTTCGTCCTTGCGAAGCTTTTCGCGAATCATGCGCTCATTTTCCGGATTAATTTCAAGTCCGGCGTCTTCGACTGCTTTTAGTACGACGCCGCCAAAATAAACTTTCGGGATACCTTTTTCGGTCAAATAATCAATGGCGGTCGATTTGCCACTACCGCACATACCTACCACTGCTAGGATTTTTACATCTTTCTTTTCCATCACTTATAGTATAGCACTATTAGAATAAGCGGTCGAACCTAGCGCCGAGCGCAAAAATATGTTAAAATATAGATATGTTTGTTGATACGGCGAAAGTTTATATTAAAGCCGGCAAGGGTGGCAACGGAGCTATCTCTTTCCGACATGAAATCTACATCCCGAAAGGTGGCCCAGATGGTGGCGACGGCGGCAAAGGTGGTGATGTGGTTTTTGTCGCAAGTAAAGATTGCGATACATTAGTAGATTTTCGCTTTCAACCGAAACTTATTGCGCAGGATGGCAAGGCTGGCTCTGGCCAAAAATCCAGCGGCAAATCCGGCAAAGATCTCGAAGTCGAGGTACCGATCGGCACGGTCGTGAAGCGTGATGGTGAAATTATTGCAGATTTAACTTTTGACGGCGATCGCCAAATTGTTGCTCACGGCGGTGACGGTGGTTATGGTAACTGGCATTTTCGCAGCTCTACACGCCAGACGCCAAAGATTGCCGAGCTCGGTAACCCAGGTGAAACTTTTGATGCTGAGCTTGAGCTCAAACTTCTCGCTGACGTTGGCTTGGTTGGTTTTCCGAATGCCGGTAAGTCGACTTTTCTTTCCGTCGTTTCGAATGCGACTCCAGAAATTGCTGATTATCCATTCACGACTATCACGCCAAATCTTGGCGTCGCAAAAGTCGACGACCATAGTATTCTAATTGCAGATATCCCAGGACTAATTGAAGGAGCATCGGACGGCAAGGGTTTGGGTGATCGCTTTCTTCGTCACGTTGAGCGTACGAAGGCTCTCCTTCATCTCGTAGATGTATATTCCGAAGATGCTGGAAAATCATATAAAGATATCCGTGAAGAGCTAGGAAAGTATTCTGCCGAATTGGCTGCTCGACCGGAGATTATTGCCTTAACGAAGTGCGAAGGACTCGACGAGGAAATTATTAAGATGCAAATGCAATCGATTCTTGAGTGTAACCCAGATGCAAAAATCTTTGCGATTTCGAGTTCCGCTCATCAGGGATTGACTGAGGTTCTTCGTGAGCTATGGCAAATAATCGATGCGTCGAAGGCGGATGAAGAATCATCCGAGATTGAAGAAGGCGAAGAAGAGATTCCGATTATTACGCTCGAAGCAAAAGAGCAGAAGCACCGCGCGCATCATCAGAAGTATCAGCTAGGTGAGCGTGGTTCAATTCATGAGCTCGAAGCTGGCGAATATGTTGACGAAGAAACCGAAGATTAATAAGCTGTAGCAGCTTGACGAATAGTAAAGCTTATGCTAATATAGTCTTAAGCTGGTACGCTCTGCGGGGTTCCACTGTAAGAATGTGGACAGTGTGGAGACTAGATACAAAAATAAAAACAGCGGATTAAAACAAACATTTGCTTTGTGCCCCTGGGTGGGCGCGTAGCAGCGAGAAAGCGCCATTTTGCCCCCGCGGATGGCGCTTTTGTATTTGCTGTCTTATTCTTGTCCGAATACAATTTTGTCGACACGTGCGATTAGATTAGCTAAATCTTTATTATTAATCTGATCGCCTTTTAGGAAACGATTGTAATTTGAAATAAAATATGCGCGATTGGCAACTTGGCGACGTTCTTCCGTGTGTGGTATTTTTTCACCGGTTAAACGAATCGAATCGACGATGGAAATATTGCCGCGATCGCCGAGTATTTTTTGGATAATAGGGGATAGCTTCGACTTATTTTCCTCATAAACATAGGCGCCAATGGAGCTTCGGATTAAGGTTTCGACTACGTCTTGGCCATACAGAGCTTCGTAGTCCGCCGCCTTCTTTATTATTAGCGAGAATTTATTGTCTTCGTTTTTTATGCAAACTGTACTTGGGAACGATCCGCTCGACAAGTATGTTTTCATGAGCGTATTAGGCTCAGGTAGATCTCTTAGGTCGGAGAATGCCAAGCTCACGTCTATATCGGAGAAATAACGACCATATTTGTCGAGATAGTTTTCTGCGCATTCGACAGCCGATTGGGCTAGCGGTTCCTCGATGGCTCCAGATACTGGATGAAGTGCGTCGGCTTCTTTTATGCCGTATTTTTTACAAAAATCCGCTATATGGCGTTCGGATTCTGGGATATAGTCGATGTTATCATAATACTCATCATTAATTCGTTTATTAATATAATCAATTATCTTGCTATCGTAGCTAGTATCAGTAAATTTTCCATTGTCAGCGCATTGCGACCAATATCTACGGTATTTTGGCGGCATTTCATCGGCCATTCTTTTGATGGCGTTCGGACTCATTGGTGAGATTAATATACGATCGGTATTATCGCGGAAAACAAGGCCGGTTGGTAAAATGAATGATTCTTCGATACTTTCACCGAATACTTCGTGGTTGAAGTCGACTATTGTTTTGTCTATCTCGTCGTCGAGTTTAGTGCCGAGTGCATCGCTTAAACGTGCCTCATATTTCTTTTCGATTTCTCTTTTTTCGCTAGACGAGGCTTCGGCGTCTTCGATGCATGGGGTGGCGCCAAAACGCGCAATCGCATCATAAAATTTTTCCGATAAATACAATCGGCGCTTGATAGCTCTAATGTGTTCATCTACGCGCTTAGCGACAATTTCTTGTTTTTGCGGGTCATTACCGGCGATTGTTTTTATTAGATTATCTCTTGCTTCTTGGAGGTCGTCTGTAAGTTCTGTATTGATATCATATAGCTTCTTATTAGCACTCGCTTTAACTTTAGCAGTTACGTCTTCATCTGATTTACGGAGGCATTTATCGCGTACTTCGTTTGGTGTTTCGAATTTGGAACTGTCGAAATTGTCGAGTTCGGTTTTATATATGGCATGCTGAATGGCGTAGACTGATATGGTGATTTCGTACTCTTTGCCGGCTGGCAAAGACGTGTTTTGTACGTTTCTATATGTATCTCGTAGACTTTTGCTTATATATGAATTACTGTGCTTGATTTTGTTGTTCTTATACTCGTCATACTCCTCTTCCGTCATCTTGCCGGAGCGTATAATATAATCTCGCTCTTTTTCGGCTTTTATTGCAGAGTAATTGGTCGTGAACAGCGTTTCGCTAGTTTTTTTATCAATCCCGTAGAGAATTTGGTTTTTTTCTGCGTAGAGTTTAAATTTGGAATGTATAATGTCGTCCTTGAGCTGTCGCACAAAAACCTCTTTTTCTCCAATCTTGAATGCTGGCATTTCGTAGTGTGTATACGCTTTCTTCTCGTCTAGATAGGATTTGTATACGTTCGACAGCTTTTTATTTGGATTATTTCCAATCTTAAATAGAGCTAATGTTTTTGCGACTTCGTCGTCATTGATATTGAGCTGAAGCTGTTTCGCTATTTCCTCCATCGCGTGTAAATCGCGTATTTCTTCTGCATCTTTTCGGAATATGCGTTCAGCACTGGCTGCTACATCGTCTAATGATTCGGAATGCTCATCGATTGATTGAAGCTTCCAGTTGATGTGCTTTAAGTCGGAGTTAGTGTCACCGGCGATCGTTTTTAGAGTAATCGCAGCCGCCGAGGTCGTCTTGTCGTCGAGCTGTGGCAATAGCTCATGAATCTTTCCGACTCTAATCGTGTGTGGGGTAACATTTGCGTATTTCTCGGAATACTTTTTCGATACGGCTTCTTTTTCGCGTTCTAGGTTCTCGGACTCTTCCTTGCGGATTCTTTTTTCTGCTTCTCCTCTAAAAATATTGCGAAAATTGCTGCTATCATTGCGGAGTTTAGTGAATATTTCTCTTTTTGATCCGACTTCGCCAACGAGATCGATGATTGCTTCGCGGTGTAACTCTCGTCGACATTCGGGCGTAAAATCGAATTGCTTCTGTTCAAGGGAATAACCGTTGCGATCTATGCGGTTATTCTTTGATGCTGCATCGATGTTCGCGACGGTGGGCTGCAATAAAGTAAATAGCAGACGTTGCTTAGTGTGAAGGGCGCTATACTCCGATTCTATCGTCTCATCATGAATGTCGCATTCTTTCAATATTGCCGTGAAATTGTCGTGTGCCTTTTGGATTTTTGCATCAAAAAGATATTTTTTCTCGTCTGCCTCTTCTTCGGCGACGACTTCATCGGCTTCATATATCTCTGGTTCCTTAGGCTTTCGTTCCACGTTTAAAGGCCATTATTATTTAGATTTTGGCTATTATAGACTTTTTTACCGAATGATTGATTTTTATCGTCTGCTAAATTAATCTTTTCGCCGTTTTGCGCAACAACTTCTTCTTTTATTGCGCCGTCTTCTATTGAATATTGGCTGCCTAATTCGGCACCTCCAGAAGAATTGGCCTGTTTGTCCTGCGAAGATGTCATTGTCGCTATCAAATCCGCATAAGCAGCCTCTGTATTTAGGAGCCATTCGTTCATTTTAATGAAGGTGCTTGCTCGTTCTTTATTAGCATATCTATCTTGCTGGCTGGTCCAATTTTCGCTACGATTTTTAACTTCTTCATAAAAAGCGTCACTAGTCGGGCGTGCTTTGCCATAAACTTCCTTAGCTTCGCTAGGGTTCATATTGATAGCCGAGCAGATATAGTAAGATAATCGGCTGCAGCAATTCTTTAATTTTTTGAGTGCAGCCTTCTGGTCGTCGCTATTATTATCGATGGCAATGCTATTGATTTTTTCGCCTAAGGAAGTGGCGACTGCGATCATGTTTTTCGGGCTGAGACGAAGATTCATTAATATTTCGCCCGCAATAAAGGCATTATTTAAGGAGTCTTCAATATTGCCACGTTCTGCATAGTTGTAACCTATTGGCGAACCAGAACGAAATTCATTGATTGCGCCGACGTTATGTTTTGTCCCGATGCGCCTGCCTTTTACTTTGGGACCATTTTTTGTATGCAAATCCAATGATTTTGCGCGTATGGGCGTAAATGTATCCAGTAATCTATCGTCCATAACTTGGACCCAAGCAGTGGAACGTCGAGTTTGCGTATCTCCGAGCTCGTCGATATTATCGTATCTTGCGTAAATTGAGCGAAGACCATCTATATGATATAAGTCGCCGTAAGTGTATGGGCCGTAAGCAAAAATATATTTTTCGTCATTAATATCGGTGTATTCCAGGAGCTCATCTAGGTCCAAATCTTGGACAGGAATATTCATTTTTTTAGCGAGTTCCTCTTCGCTGTATGGAATATCTTCATAGGAAATACGTCCCACTTCGGTGTGGTCATGCTTGTAGTTGTAGATATCTTCGAGCTCTCGTTTATCAAGCCACATTGCGCGAAGGTCGATGGGGTATTCCGTCTTGAGGTCGCCACGCTCATACATATTAACTTTCGACATAATATAATCTAGAAAACGCTCTTGTCTCGGCGTCCACGAACGTTCGAGTCTGACGCCAGTACGGATTTTTGATAGCAAATCTCTAATCATTTGGACTTTTTTGTCGCGAATGTCTTCATTTGCATCATTTGCAAAATCATAAAATGCGGTTGCCTCTTCTGGAGTCATTGGGCCGGCTTCATACCCGCGCTGTTTTAGCAGGAGCGCTAGCTCGCGAGTCTCTTCATTGAGTTCGCCGCGATCTTCGATTGCGTCAATTGTCTCGTATTCATTGCGCCACTCAATTTCACGAAGCTCTTTATTGATTTCTTCGGCACGATCGGCGGGCATACGCTCTTTAACCGCACTAATTGCAGTAGGGAAGGTGACGGAAGGCTGTTTTAGGAATAGGCCGCGATCGACGATCTGCTTGCGCTCGAATTTGTCTGGAAGTTGAGCCCTATGGTTGTCCTCGTCGCTGGAATTGTTAGCCGCTTCGCTGTCGGGATTAGTGCCGTCTAAACCGCTATCGTGATTATCGTCGCCTGCGCTACTCTCGTTGTCGGCTTTATCGTCGCCTGCGCTACTATCGTCGTCGGCTTTATCGGTAGTCTCGATGCCAAAGTCGTCCATCAATTGTTCCCAGCTATCTACGTGGGTAGATAATTCGGAACCCGGCATCTCGCCTGAAGTATCGTCTCTCTTGCTTTCGTCTTCCATATAAATCCTATTTTATTCTTATGTTTATTATAGCACGTCGCCACTGATGAGTGTATAATATGCTTATGAATAATAACGAAAATGGTGGTATGTAATTAACGATGAAACTTCACTATGACGGACCGGTTGTATTAGTTGTACTTGATGGCGTTGGAATCCGCGAGAGCGAGAGTTATAATGCCGTCAAAAAAGCACATCTAGAGACCTATAACCATCTTATCGACGATTATCCTTGCGCTGCGATTCATGCGAGTGGCGAGTGGGTTGGTATTCCGAAAGGCGATATGGGCAATAGCGAAGTCGGGCATAATGCAATGGGCGCAGGTGAAATTGTCCTACAGCGCAGCGCTGCGGTCGAGGAAGCAATTATGGGCGGGAAGGCCTTCGCTGAGCCAGTGTGGCAAGATACCGTAAGACGCATTAATGATAATAATTCCACACTCCATTTTATGGGCATTTTTAGTGACGGAAATGTTCATTCTAATATTAAGCATCTCGAAAAAATGCTCGCTCAGGCCCAGAAAGATGGCGTAAAACGTATTCGTATCCATGCCCTGATTGATGGCCGCGATGTGCCGCCTCAGAGCGAGCCGAAATACATTCAGCGCATCGAAAAGTTTATTGCTGGTCTCGGCAATCCGGATTATAAAATCGCCAGCGGCGGTGGGCGCATGGTAATTACTTGTGATCGTTACGAAAATGATTGGGGTATGGTCGAGCAGGGTTGGCGCACGCATGTATTAGGCGAAGGTCGTCAATTTGCGACCGCAACTGAAGCAATAGAAACTTTCCGCAAAGAGCAACCCGGTCTCCAGGATCAATATATGCCGGCTTTCGTGATCGCGAAGGATGGGCAGCCAATCGGTACGATTAATGACGGCGATGCGGTTATTTACCTGGATTTTCGTGCTGATCGTGCTATCGAAATCGCTCAAGCGTTTACTTATAATGATTTCCCGCATTTCGATCGCATTCATCGCCCAGACGTACGCTTCGTAGGAATGACTGAATATAATGAAGACTTGCATGTTCCGCAATACACTCTCGTAGCTACGCCGGAATTCAAGCATACGCTTACGAAGCATCTCGCTGCGCACGGTATTCGTCAATATGCGATTTCTGAGACGGTCAAATTCGGCCATATTACTTACTATTTCAATGGCAATTCTTATGACATTCCGAATGGCGAAGCGGAAGAAGAGGTTCCGTCATATAAAGAGCCGTTTAACACGCGCCCATGGATGAAGTCTGCAGAAATCACCGATAGATTAATTGAAGCGATTGAGAGCGGTGATTTTGATTTCTTACGCATTAATTATCCTGGCGGTGATATGGTTGGTCATTTTGGCGAACTACAGCCAACAATTATTGCAATGGAGGCAATTGATATCTGTCTAAAGCGCATCGTTGAGGCGGTTAACAAGCTAGGCGGTATTACGATTATTACTGCGGATCATGGCAATGCTGAGGAATTAATTGACGATCAGGGGAACCCAAAGACTTCCCATACAACCAATTTAATTCCATTTGCACTTGTTGATGAGACCGAAAATCGCACAAAGTATCAGCTTGCAAAAGGTGAATTTGGGCTCGCAAATGTAGCATCGACTGTCGCAGATTTATTAGGCGTTGAGCCGGACAAAGCTTGGCTGCCTTCTATAATTGAGATAAAATAAAAGCATGAACGGTTTAGCACTTGTAGTATCAGTCAACATTGCGGCTACATTTGTCTTGTTCTGCGGCATTAAGCTTTTTGACTTAGGCAGTGATTTTGCCGATTTGATTCGCCGCCACGGTGTCTTTCTAGGATTAATCCTTGCACTTGTGACGATTTTTAATTTTGTCCTAGTCGATGCTGGCGAGATAATTGATGGCGAATTATTGCTTTGGACTATGCTCGTTAGTATGGTTAGCTTCGCAATTCTCGGACGGCTAGTTGATCTGATGAAAGTAAAAATGCTAAGTAAAAAGCGCAGCAAAAAGGCTAAACACTTCAGCCCGTCGATATTGTCAATTATTGTAATTAATCTGACGGAGCTCATTATTGGTGTTATTTACGGCATAGTTGCCGGTTCGAGCTTCATTGTCACGACCGGTACTGGCGTGATGGTATTATGTACGCTGATTCTGTTGCGAATTATCGGTAAAGTCGAAACGATTCGTCAGTATCAGGATTCCGGTTTTTCTCGCGGGCAGAATGTAGTTGCGCTCATTATTTCTTTCTGTTCATCTCCAGTTGCAGCCATTGCTACATATCTGATACTTAGAGGAAATTATCGTCCTGCTAGTATGCTGATGACGACTGCTGCTGGCTTCTTGACTTATGTCAGTATTTACCGAGTGTTATCTGTTATTGTAAAAAAGTACAAAAATCGTTAAACTATAGATATTATGCAGATAAAGAAAGCTATTATTCCTGTTGCAGGCTGGGGAACTCGTCGCCTGCCAATTACAAAAGTTATTGAGAAAGCTATGCTCCCGATTGGCAATCGTCCGCTCGCAGATTATGTCGTAGAGGATTGTGCCAAGGCTGGCATTGAGGACGTTTATATCGTCATCGACGAAAAGCCATTTTCTCAGATTAAAGCTTATTACGAAGAAAACGAAAAGTTAAATAACTATCTCGTCGCGCGCGGCAAGGCTGACAAAGTTTCCATTGCAAATACTCAGCGCCCAGGCATGACGATTCATTTTTATTGCCAAAAAGACGTCGATGCTCGCTATGGCTCTGCTTGCCCGGTCGCACAGGTCGTTGAAGAGTTTGGCATTGATGAGCCGACCGTTGTCCTGATGGGTGATGACTTTATTTATAATGCCGATGGCTCTTCGGACCTTGTTCGTCTCATGGAGTGTATTAGTGACCCTACCGATTCCGCAATGCTCGCAACCGAAATTGATCCGAATGACGTCGAGAAATACGGCGTGCTCAAAGTTGATGACGGTATCTTGACCGGCATTTATGAAAAGCCAAAGAAAGAGGAAGCTCCAAGCAACCTCATCAATATCAGCAAATATATCATGTCGCCTGCGCTCTTGAAACGCATCGTCGATTACTGCCATGCGCACGATTTTGGCCCCGGCGATCAGGAATATCTCATTACTGACCCGATTATCGACCACATCAAAGCTGGCGAGAAGATCTACGTTAAGCCGATTCAGGGCGAATACCTTGATGGTGGCTCCGAGGCCGGCTGGCTCCATGCAAATAATGTCGTTTGTGGTAATAAATAATGCGAATTTCTGTGCGCGTTAAGCCTGGCACTAAGGGCGCGACGCGTCTTGAAAAGCAAGAAGACGGTAGTTTTACCGCCTTTTTGCATGCCCGCGCCCACGACGGGGAAGCGAATAAGGCACTGCTCGAATTAATCTCGGACGAATTTAAGGTTCCAAAAACGAGTATCACAATCGTTTCTGGCGCAAAATCTCGCGATAAAATTATTGAGTGTTAGCTTTAGGGACGCAGGCGCCAAAACGGCGCCATTTTTCTTGGCAAAAATTACAACAAAAAGCCATAAAAACTATATCGCAATTAACCACGACCGTGTTAAAATAAACATAAGTAAAGTGGAGTTTACTAATGGAGAAAACAAGACGCCGAGGTTGGCGTAAGCGAATATTTGGCTTGTCTGCGATTATTTTTGCAGCTAGCTTTATTGTGTCTCTCGTTCCGTCAATTCAGGCGATTGCCGAGGGCGCAATTTTCAAAATCAAATCTGCCGAAATTACGCAGCTATCTAGCGGCGTCGACGGCGCTATCTCGAGCCACGATGACTCCACGATCGTGAGCGACGTTACTTTCCATAAACTTGGCGATACTGTCACCTATAAAGTTGTTCTCCAAAATACCGACTCCAAAGACCATGTTATCGAGACAATCTCCGACGATAATGTAAACTCCCACATCTCTTATTCTTACGACAAACACGCTAATGAAACTATCGCGGCCGGCGCAAACTTAGACTTTATCTTTGAAGCAAAATACGTCGAGGCTCCAGCTACTAGCGAACGTAGCCAGGTTTCCGAAGTTAAATTCAGTATCCGCTTTACGGATATTGATGAGCCAGAGGAAATTATTGTGGCGCCAAGCACCTACGACGGTCTCAGCGCGAGCTTTGTTGTGCTTGCGATTTCGAGCCTCGGTCTCATCGTCTGCGCCGGTATCTATATCAAGAACCACAAGAAAGCCGCCAAGGTCCTCACTGTTGCGCTTGTCGCGGCGCTCGCTACTGCCGCCATCACATCAGTCAAGGCTGCTACGGTCGA
>CAMKFS010000011.1 GCA_946411935.1 uncultured Candidatus Saccharibacteria bacterium
CTTGCGTCCTGCTTGCGGATTTGTTATACTATTGACAAGTCCGAAGCAGGACTATTTTTAATGGAGTAAATATGGCAACAAAAGTTACACGCATTTCGGCCAAAGATGATGGTCCGAAGACTCGCAAAGACGATGCCGAAGAAAAAGTTACCCGCAAGGTAAGCGTTAAGGCAAAGAATAGCGAGAGCAAAAAAGCCGTAGCCGACAAAAAGGCGAAAGCGAAATCTATCAAAAAGGCCGAAAAAGAGGCCGCTAAGAAAGAAAAGAAGGTCGGGTATTTCCGTGGCGCTATCCAGGAACTTCGCCAAGTTCGCTGGCCAAACCGCAAAGAAACCTGGAAGATGACTCTTTCAGTGATTGTTTATGTCGTCATTCTCGCAGCCGCGATAATGCTTCTTGATGCCCTGCTTCAATTAATCTTTAGTAATATTTTGGGAGGAAAGTAATAAATGGCAGTTAACCGTTATGATGGTAGCCGCGCATGGTACGCAATCAGCACCTACTCTGGCTACGAAGACAAAGTTGCAGATTCTATTCGCCAGCGCCTTGATGGTGTTGATTTTGCAGATAAAATCTTCGACGTTATGGTACCAAAGGAAAAACAAATCGAAATCAAGAACGGCAAGCGCCGTATCACCGATAAAAAGATTTTCCAGGGCTATGTCCTTGTCGAAATGAAGCTCTCTGATGCTACTTGGTATATTATTCGAAATACGCCTGGCGTAACCGGTTTCGTCGGTACCGGCACTCAGCCAACGCCAGTCTCCAAGAAGGAAATTGAGAAGATTAAGAAGCGCATGGGCGTCGAAGATCCAAAGTTCACCGTCAATTACTCTGCTGGCGAGGTCGTTTCTGTTACCGATGGTCCGTTCAAGGGCTTCGAAGGCACGATTTCTGAAATCGATACCAACAAAGGCAAACTCAAAGTTCTCGTTTCAATGTTTGGTCGCGAAACTGCTGTCGAGCTCGACGCTCTTCAGGTCAAGAAGATTGACGACTAGCGCGTTTTGAGGTATAATTATACCCGTTACGCACGATTATTAATCGTAATCGCTCGGAGAAGCGCTTCAAATATCCGAGCAAAGGAAAAATATAATGGCAAAAAAGGTTATTGGCAACTTGAAGTTGCGTATTCCTGGCGGTAAGGCAACGGCTGGACCTCCAGTTGGTAGCACTCTCGGTCAGTGGGGTCTTAATATGATGGACTTCATCAATCCATTCAACGAGGCTACGAAAGAATACATGGGCAAGAACGTTATCGTTCACATTGCCGTCTACGAAGATCACACTTTCGACTGGAAGTGCCTCGGTCAGCCAGTAGATGACTTAATCCGCGAAAAGATTAAGCTCGAAAAAGGTAGCGGCAAGCCAAATACCGAGAAGGTCGGCAAAATCACGATGGATCAAATCAAAGAAATTGCCGCCATCAAGAAAGATCAGCTCAACGCTATCGACGAAGCTGGCGCTTGCAAGATCATTGCAGGTACCGCACGCTCGATGGGCGTCGAAGTTGAAGGCTAATTAGCTCAATCAGGAAGCACCCTTGACAACAGGGGTGTTTTTTTGATATATTAGAACAAGTTAAAATTAATGGTCGGGAGAGGAATACTCGTTTGTACCGCGAAAGGATTTCAGATGGCAACAAAGAAAGATGCCAAAGAACTTGAGACTCCAGAAGTCGAAACTCCTGTAGTCGAAGAAGCTCCAGAAGCAGAAACCGAAGCTCCAGCAGAAGAAGAAAAATTCGCAAAAGCTGGCAAGAAGTCAAAGAAACACGTAGAAGAAGTCAAGGCCGAAGAAGAGCGCCAAGCTCGCAAGGCCGAGAAGGCTGCTGAGCCAGAGAAAAAGGTTGGCCCTAAGCCAGTTACTCGTAGCCGCCTCGAGCGCCGTGGTAAGAAATACCAGGAAGCTTACAAGAAGGTCGAGAAGAAGGCTTATAATCTTACCGACGCTATTAAGCTTGCTCTCGAAACTAGCACCGTCAAGTTTGACGCTACCGTCGAGATGCATTTCCGCCTCGGTGTCGATCCACGTCAGGCAGATCAGAACATTCGCGCAACCGTTACCCTACCTGCTGGCACTGGTAAAGATGTCCGCGTAGCTGTATTTGCTCCGCTCGATCTCGCGAAGGCCGCAAAGGCAGCTGGCGCAGATATCGCAGAGGACGAAGAATTTACCAAACGCCTCGACAAAGAACAGCTCGATTTCGACGTTCTTATCTCTACTCCTCAATACATGCCAAAGCTCGGTAAGTATGCTCGCCTCCTTGGTCCTAAAGGTCTCATGCCAAATCCAAAGGCTGGCACTGTCACTATGGATATCGAGAAGGCCGTCAAGGAAGCTAAGGCTGGCAAGATTGAATACCGCGTCGACAAGCAGGCTATCGTTCACGTTGGCCTAGGTAAGGTTAGCTTTGGTGCCGACAAGATTGCTGAGAACATCAACGCATTCATCGATAGCCTCAAGAGCCAGAAGCCTGCATCCATCAAGGGCCAGTACGTCAAGAGCGTATTCATCTCTACTACGATGGGTCCAAGCATCGAAGTTGAAAATATCTACAACTAATCGATAAGCAATCAAAAAATCCGGTTTTAAAGCCGGATTTTTTGTTGGATACTATTTCTTGATTTGAATATAGTTATCTTTATTCTTAAACATCTTTTCGATTTCCGCAACCGACTTAGCCTCCCATTCTTGGCAAGCCGCATTGTCATCAACGCAGAAACCCTGCTGTGGATGGTCATAATAGACCGAATATTTGATATCCGGATCATCAGTCTCGATCGTATACACTAGCTCAGGAGCAGATGCTTCATATTGCGGAGCGCCACTCGTAATAGTAATGGAACCCATATAGTTCATGCCATATTCAGTTAGGCTAGTAAACGGAGCAGCCGAGATGACGTCTTCATTATAGGCGGCATTAATTTCAAGCGTGCTATAGTTTCTACTCCAAGTACATTCAGGGCAACCACCCTCGTTATTCTGATGATATTCGTAGCTCACGCTGCTAAGCGTGTCAGGAATCTTGAGTGCGATATTATAGCCATCAAGATAGATCGCACGATCTTCTTTTTTCTTGTCATCAATTGGCGCATTAGCTGGAGCATCTGGCGTATCCGCTTTCTTCTCAGCTTTCTCTGACACCACTTTGCGACCTAGGAATTCAACCTTGCCATTGTTAAAGAAGAGATATGCAGCTGCACCGCAGCCAGCAACCGCTAGAAGCATGAAGAATACCGTAGCAACCTTCCAGCCAGCACCGCCTTTCTTCTTAGACTTCGGTTCGATAACCTCATCGACAGTCATGTATGGCTTATTTTCTTCTTTCTTTTTCCAGTCATTCGACTCTTCTTTGGCAGAAAATTCACCAACGCCAGCAGATTCTTCCTCGGCCGGCTTGTCATTTTTCTCCTCTACAACATCTTCTCTGATTTCCTCGATGTCATCGTTGTCGTCGAGCGCTTCAATCGCTTCTTCGAGATTTTCGCGTTCGGTTTTGTCTTCGTGAGCGTCTTCGTCGAGCCCACCGTGTTTATGTAAATCATTCGCATCATTGCCGGTCTGGCTACGATGGAAATGTAATTCTTCTTCGCTCATTAAAAATTCTCCTTAAAAATATTTTAGCATAAGCGATAAGAATTGCAAACATAAAAAATACGCCCTCGAGGGCGAGGTGCGTATTTAACGTTTCTTTTCCTTGACTTCGTTGCGACCGAGATTCTTTTTAGTCTCAGTGAAGACAACGTGCTTACGAAGTACTGGATCGTACTTGCGAAGGCTGAGCTTGTCAGGGGTATTCATAGTATTCTTCTTTGTATAATAAAGGCGAATACCAGATTCCTCAGAAACTAAACCAACAAGCTTGCGCTTGGTATTACTTTTCTTTGCCATATTGCGTATATTTTAGCACATATCTTTTATCAACGCAAGATTTCGAGCTATTGACAAAAATACATCGCGCACGATATATTCTGACTAGAAAAAGGAGAAAGCATGAGTATTATAGAAGGCACCAGCGAGAACTTCAAAACAGAGGTCCTCGAAGCCGATAAACCAGTTTTAGTAGACTTTAATGCTACTTGGTGTCCGCCATGCCAAGCTCTACATCCAACACTCGAAGCAATGGCTGACGAATCGGACGACTATAAAATCGTCACCGTTGACGTTGACGACGAAGGCGCCCTTGCCGAAGAATACGGTGTAAGCGGAATTCCTTGCCTAGTAGCTTTTAAGGACGGCAAGGAAGTAGACCGTCGCGTAGGCCTACAACCGCGCAAACGCTTAGAAAAAATGTTAGGAGTAAAATAAATGTACGATGTGATTATCATCGGGGGCGGGCCAGCAGGCTTAACGGCGGCAATTTATGCTCGTCGCGCAAATCTAAAAACTCTAGTGCTAGAAGCAACCGCTTGCGGTGGCCAGATTATTATTACTCCAGATATCGAAAATTACCCGGCAGCAATGCATATCTCTGGTTTGGATTTTGCTAGTCGGCTCGAGTCGCAAGCCAATGAGCTCGGAGCAGAGATTAAATTCGAAGAAGTAGTCGGAATCAATGATCGCGGCACCGAGAAAGACGTTCGCACTGATAGTAATAATTATGTCGGAAAGACGATAATTATCGCGACCGGAACTAACGCACGCAAGCTTGGCCTCCCAGGCGAGGAAGCCTTAGTCGGTCATGGAATTTCCTACTGCGCAACTTGTGACGGCACTTTCTATCGCGGCCGCGCTGTTGCTGTAAATGGTGGCGGAAACACTGCGCTAGACGATGCGCTTTTCCTCTCGAATATCGCCGAGAAAGTTTTCCTCATCCACCGACGCGATCAATTTCGTGGCGACGCTGAAATCGTCGAAAAAATTAAGTCAAAGGACAACATTGAGCTATTGCTCAATTCTCAGGTCACGAAACTTAATTACGATAATAAGCTCAATTCTATCGATGTTACGGATAAAGACGGAAAAGTAACAAATCTTGAAATTGGCTGTTTATTTATCGCAATCGGTCGCACGCCAGCCACGAAAGCTTTTGCAAATAGCATCCACATGCTCGAAGGCGGATATATTGACGGGGAATATTGCCATACAAATGTACCGGGCATCTTTGTTGCGGGCGATTGCCGCAATAAGGAAGTGCGCCAACTAGTTACTGCAACAGCAGATGGTGCCGTGGCAGTGCACGAAGTACTGAAACTACTAAATTCCTAGGCAGAAAAATACGGCCAAAAACATCATTAGGCCGTATTTTTTAATTCATTGTAGCGAAGTGCAAAATCATGCTCCCATTTTCCCTCATAGTAAATACTATAGCGTTGCGTTAGACTGTAGGAAAATACCATTTTTCTCTCTTCGTGTTCGTTCGGATAAAATATCGTCGTCATGTGGCGAGTAAAAGAGATACGCAAGCGGCCATCATCATAAATATAGCCATCATCAATTTCGCGGCCACATCTTTTAGCAATAAAGCGCGCACAATTTCGGATTCGCAGCAATCTAAGTTGCTTCATTATTCTAGACATGTCCCACCTCCGTCCAAATGATGCTATTATAATAACATAGATATGGAGGTACTATGAAGAAAAATACGGTCTTAGTTATAGCTGTAGTCGCAGCCTTAATGTGCGGATTAATGGTTGGCACTTTTTGCACGAAGAAATTGTCGCAGCCAGATTTGCCGAAGCCTGAGCTTAGCGAAGGTCAACGCGGTCAGCTTGGAATCGATAAGAATATCAACGAAGCCGTGATCGATCGATACCTCAATCGAACCGATAGCGTCTATTACGATATGCGTATGCTCGAGGATCCAGCAAACTACGAAATGATTGGTGGCGACCGCTATCTATCTGGACTCGTTGAAGGTTTCGAGGTGATTCCCTACCCATATCTTGCGAATGTCGAAGGTCTGCCAGAGGCAGTTGGCAAATCTTACGCTGGTACGACCTTGTTTACGCATAAGGACGGGCAGTATATCGCAAATTACAAGGAGTCGCAACAAATCCTTGATGACCTATTCCCAAAAGATAAGAATATCTTTCTAATGTGCGGCGGCGGCGGTTACGCCGGTATGACGAAGAATCTTCTTAAGGCCCTCGGTTGGGACGAAAATAAGATTTATGTCGTCGGCGGTTATTGGTATTACGAAGGTAGCCATAATGTCAAAGTTAAACAAGACGACGGCAGCTTTGCCTTCTGGAAGATTCCATACCACGATATCGACTTTAGCAAGCTAACGAAGAACTAGAATGAAGAAGAAAACGGGCATCATTCTCAGTGCGATTATCGTAACATCATTACTAGTGGTAGGCGGTACTATATTCCTCTTAAATAACCAAGGTCCAAAGAAGCCGTTTCGCCTTGACGAGGAATATTATTCTATAAGTGAAGCGATTGATATCAAGAAAGATGACTACGAAAAACTTATAGCCGACAAGAAGACATTTCTCGTTATGATCGATAAGCCTGGCTGTGTTATGACTGCAGAGATGCGCGATTTTATGTCGAACTTCCCGAGTGAAATGCAGTTTAAGTATTATCGTATGATGTGGGAAGAGGTTGCAAAATCGAGCCTACACGAATACGTAAAGTTTACGCCGTCCGTCGCAATAGTCTATCAAGGCAAGGTAATAGATTGGCTACAGGCCGACAAAGACGAAGATGCCGATTATTTCAATAATGCGGAAGCTCTTCAGCGCTGGATTAAAGAGTATATTGATTTTAGTTCTGCTCAGTAATTCTTACTTCGAGCTTATTATTCACTTCGACAAGATAATTACGCGTTTCTAGAATGTGGCCATCAATAAAGCTGCCATAACGACAGGCTAGTTTTGTACGGCCAGGCTTTTTGCCCTTAATTATATATTTCAGATCAATTGGACCACCATCTAAATTAGGATCTCTTACTTTACTAGTCTTTTCAATTACCTCAGCAATGTCACTATTTTCAAATTCAAGCGTCCATTCATATACAACGCCGCCAGCCGTCGTAAGCTCGACGGCACTTAATTCACTTCCGTCATCAAAAGTAGGAATGTCGCTATTCATGATAGCATTAACAATCCCGAAGGCAATGATCCCTAGAACTGCCACTGCCACAATAGCGATAACTATCTTTTTCGCTACGCTAGTTTTCTTGCTTTTCTGCTTCATTATTAACCTTTACGCTCTTTGGTTGAATATTGCGCACTTTTACGAATATGGCGCGACCTTCGCTGGCATCCGCGACGGTAGGCTCACCGGTTTTTTCAGTCGTATCAATCTGGATATTATACTCTTCATCGCGCGTTACGGATTTGACCTTGAAATCTGACAAGCCATGCAATTCGCGCGTAATAAGGATTACTGAACCAGAGTCAAAGAACCCATTTTCGACGCTATAGCTGATAGACTCGTCATGAGCAGAAGAACGGAGTTTATCGAGCGCTCTATTTAATAAATCTTGATTATCGATGACGAGATAATTTTCATCATAGCCATCTCTTAGACTAGAGATGAGTATATTTTCTGGTAAGGCGTTATATTCTTCTTTCGTCATCGTCCCGCCGCCACCATTTGCGGCCACATAACCGAACTCCGAGGTCTCATAACCGACGCTCATAATTGATACGATCTTTTCCTCGCTCTTTCGTTCATCGGTTTTGGAATCGATATTCTGCTGAACGTTCATGCCAAAATAGACCAGCGCTAGAATAAATGCTGCGCCTAACAAAATACTCAATACTGCGGTTACTGCAATTTTGATATTATTTGACTCGTATTTTGAATTCTCTTCCTCTGACATTGCCTTCCCTTTTTAATTCTATTTAGATTTTCATAATATCTGCTTCTTTTTCAGCAAATAGCTTATCAATCTGAGTATTGTAATCCTTGATGAGATCATCGACTGCTTTCTCGGCGCGCTTCTTCGCGTCATCTGGAAGCTCAAGTGATTTGATTTCTTTACGCGCATCGTCACGTGCCTGGCGAAGAGAAATCTTTGCCTCTTCGACCTTTGAACTTGCGGTCTTTACAATTTCGCGACGGCGTTCCTCAGTAAGTGGCGGAATCGGGACACGAATAACGCGGCCATCATCGGACGGATTAAGGCCGAGTGCCTGATCGGCGCGAATTGCGCTAGCAATCTTATCGATATTAGATACGTCATAAGGCGTAATCAGGAGCATCGAAGCGCCAGAAATCGTAATATTCGAAATCTGATTTAGTGGCATATATTGGCCATATACTTCTGCTTTGACATTACTGAGCATATCTGGGTGAGCACGACCAGTGCGAACCTTCTTCATTTCTTCTTGAAAACGTTCGACGGTTGCCGACATTTTCTTTTCTACGCCATCAGTATTGAACATAACTTCTCAAACTCCTGTTTATCTTTAAATTTTAGCACGATTTCCCCTGAACCGCGAGCACTAGAGGAAATGCGAACCTTTGTGCCGAGATGCTCATGGATGCTTTCGGTCATTGTCTCAATTTCAGGGTTTTTGACGCTAGTCTTGATGCCCTTTTGAAGCTTTTTCTGGTTGTTGATGCCGACTTTGTATTGCTCAACTTTGCGCGCAGACCAACCCTCCTCGATAATCTTTGGTAGAATTTCACGAATCTTTTCTGGCGGGAGCGTGACAAGTGGACGCATCTGCCCTTCGGATAACTTATTATCTACCATTGCGCGTTTAGCATCGTCTGGAAGATTGAGGAGCCGAGTCGTATTAACGACTGCCGACTCGCTCTTGCCTACACGCTTGGCGATTTCGGCATTAGAGAGATTGAACTGGCTACGAAACTTCGCATAAACGGTAGCGATTTCAATCGGATTTAGATCTTCGCGCTGAACGTTTTCAATCAAAGAGATTTCTAGCCGTTTTTGCGCATCAAGTGTGCGAATAATCGCCGGAATTGTATCCTTACCAGCAATCTTACTTGCGCGCCAGCGGCGTTCGCCGGCGACAATTTTATACTTCTTGCCTTCCTTAACGACAACAATCGGCTGAACGACGCCATTTTCGCGAATCGAATCCGCAAGAGCAGCAAGCTGCGCTTCGTTAAATTCTGTACGAGGCTGATCTTCATCTGGAACAACATCAGCTAGCGGCAATTCACGTAGCTGGCTTTCCTTTTCGTCTTCCTCGGCGGTAGGATCAAAAAACTCATCAACTGTATCTGTCGGAATTAAATTACCAAGCCCACGCCCTAAACCGCGTGAGGCGCTCATTTAACGCGCTCCAGTACTTCGTCGGCGAGAGCTTTATAAGCCTTCGCTCCTTTAGAAAAGCGGTCGTATTGTCCAATTGAAACGCCGTGACTTGGCGCCTCTGCGAGACGGACGTTGCGCGGAATGGTCGTATCGAAGACGCGATCCTTGAAATAACGCTTTACCTCTGCAAGAACCTGTGAGCTAAGCGAAGTACGCTTATCGTACATTGTCGCAAGCACGCCAAGAAGCTTGAGATGAGGATTAACGCTCTTCTTGATTTCGTTTACGGTCTGGAGAAGATCTGCAACACCCTCGAGCGCATAATACTCGGTCTGTACCGGCAAGAGAAGATAATTTGCGGCAGCCATGCCGTTAACAGTCAAGAGCGAGAGACTAGGCTGAGAATCAATAAGAATAAAATCATAATCTTTCGCAACGGTCGCGATTGCTTTCTTGAGGATATATAGTTTCTCAGAAAGTTCCTTTGCGTTCATAACGACTTCAGCGTCGGCAAGATCAACATTAGTTGGGGCAAGAAACAGGTTTTTGCATTTTTTCTTGTCTGGCTGGACAATAATATCCTTCAGCTCAGCTTCCCCAAGCATAACAGCACTTATCGTCTTCTTTGAATCCTTTTCTTTGATACCAAGACCGGAGCTAGCATTCCCCTGCGGATCAAAATCTAGCAGTAAAGTTTTCTTTCCTGCTTTTGCGAGATAAAATGCCAAGTTGACAGACGTCGTCGTCTTGCCAACACCTCCTTTTTGATTGGTAATGGTAATCACCTTTGACATAATACTATTCTACCACAAGTAAGACTCAATTATTTCCGGAATTGGAATTTCTAGTAGCACTAGACAGTTTTCATCGAGCCTTCCGCCAAGATGATTAATCAAATCAATATCCTGTTCAAAGAATTGAACCTTCTCATTCGGGACGGTCGCCGGCTTCTTGCCAAGGATTAGTACCTCTGAAACCATATCGTAATCAATATGCTCTAGCTTGCGTACATCATCGGTGACCAAGATACGGTCTGGCGCCTTGATGCTATAGAGAGCGTTCATGCCATATTTTAACGAAGTCGCCGAAGTCGAAGCCGAATCGTCGAGAATTACCGAATTATGAAGCCCCTTCGCTGGAGACATGCGACCATGGACCGGCCTGATCGCGCTAACGCCAGCAAGAATCTTGTCGCGATCGATTTGGAATAGCTTTGCAACGGCGCAAGCCATCACAACTGGACGCATATTATGTACACCAACTAACTTAACGACTACCGGGATATGCTCGCGCTCAGGATTGACAATATCTCCCGCCTGGCCGTCAAGACCAGCATCATGGTCTTCGAAATAGAAATCCGCCGGAAGCTCGTCGCCATAAGTAGTTACTTCTGGGTTTTTGAGATATTTTGCGAATTGTTGCGGGACGTCGCTATAGTTTACGAAGACATGCTTTGCGCGGTTCGCAAGATCGAAGAACTCTTTTGCTTCTTTATCCGTTTCGCAACTTGTAATGATAACAATATCCGGATTAATCTCTGGAAAATTGACCATCGAGTTATAATCGAGAACGACAACATCGGGGTCAGCCTGCTTATTCACGCCCATTGTAACAACTAGCGCCTGGCCAAGAACCATACCGAGGCAGCGAATTGCAGATTTACGACCATAAGAACCGGCAACGACTATCGTCTTTATTTGCGGATTCTTGCGTAAATAGCGCTCAATTTTGCTCTTTGCGTCAAAGATCATTTCTTACCTTTCTTTTGCGTCTTGCGGCTAGCTTTTGCCTCAATGAGCTCATCTTTTGAATGGACGCCAAAGAAGAGATCCGTGATACCATTTACCATCAAGAAAGTGCCAAATAGTTCAATGTGAGCAACAACGCCGAGAGTTGTACCGCCAAACATCATAGCAGCAACAACGGCACCAATCATGCCGTTGACAACCCACATGAAGCGATTCGTGAGGTTACTAAAGCTAACAAAGCCCATGACGATCGTAACAATCGAAGCGAAGGCAACATAGCATGACAAATAGATAATGCGGAGCCAAATCAAATCATCTGGGTTGCCTTGGTTCGGATCGACAGTATAAAGCACTGCGACCGCAACAAGTAGCTCAATTGCGCCGAGGAAGAGCGGAAAGCCCCAGTTATGCGAGCGACGGCGACGATAAACGACATTTAGCAGCTCAATAAATGCAAAACCAAACATTGTCCAGCCGACAATTTGCGTTAATAAGGTAACATTGTTTTGCGGTGCGAACATTAAACAGAGACCTGCTATCACCGAAAGCGCACCCTTCATGGCAAAAGTTAGCCAATGACTTTCGACAAATTTGCGTTTTGTATTGCTCACTTAAAAAGCTCCTTAAATCTGTTTTAAGAATACAACACGCTTATGCTTTTTGCAAGTTTTTATCTCTTATACGTGGCGAATTTTCGCGCGAGTTTTCTCTATAATATAGTCGAGCTTATATTTGGCTGGACTGATGATCATGTCGTGAGCGTGCAAGTACTTTAGCTCCTCGACGCCAAAGCTACGCTTAAACTGGCTGACGCCATAGAAGCGATGCTTGGTTTCATCGAGACCGGTAATGCCCCAGAAGTTATAACGCTTAATGCCGCGCTCGCGCGCATCGCGTATCGCCTGCATATGAAGAAGAGGCGCGCCAGAGTATTTCGTACCAAGCGCCGTCGAAACGCCATAGTGATAGCTTGCTTCGTTGCCATAGAAAATCATGAAGTTTTGAGCAAGAATTTCGTCGCCAAGTTTTGCGGTATAGAGTTTCACCTCATCATACTTAGCAAATGCTTCAAATTGCTTCGTCAAGAAGCTTTCAGAAAACTCAACAAAACCGTGGCGCTTCGCGGTTTCGAGCTCAATTTGATAGAACTCATGAATATCTTTCGGATCGGTGCTAGTTGAGACTGTAATTTCGTTTTTCTCGGCTTTGCGAATCTTTCGACGTAGCCCCTGTGCGGCCCCAGCGAGAATTTCCTCTTCAGTTTTATTTAGGTCAAGAATGCCCGCATATTCGACGGAAAGATAAATTGGAGCTGGCTTCAAACCGAGACTCTTAAATAATTCGCGGTTTTTTGGCGTTTCTTCGATTTGTGGACGGATGCGCACGAATACGCAATTTGCAGCTTTGGCCTGTTCGCGAATATCGGCGAAGATTGCCTCGCGAAGAGCCTTTTTACTCCAGTCCATAATTGGACCACCAGCAATCGCCATATAAGTGCCGCGCTTTGCGGTCTCGACTTGGCCAACATAGGCCGCGACAATATTATCGTCCTTATCGAGAGCAATGCGACGGACGACTTTTTTACCGCGCGCTTCGTGAAAATCACCCCAAGCCCAAGAATGTAAAAAGTTCGCATCGGCATGGCTAGTGACGAATTTATCCCATTTCTTCTGATTATCTGCATCAATTATCTTCATTTTTTCTCCTATAAATGGCGTTTTTTCTTGCGGGCTTTCTCAATCGCGCTCACGAGCTTGTAGCGGAATTTATTTACGATTATATCCTGAGCAGGCATGTAGCTAATCTGTTCGCCACCGAAGCCAGTTTTGAAGGTTGTAACACCCGCAAAGCGGTGATTCGGCGAATTTGGCGGTGCAATTCCGAAGAGATTATAGCGCTTCATGCCAAGCTTCTTCGCATCCTGTATAACTTGCCATTGCAAGGCGTAGGCGCCTGGATATTTGCGACCATCAAGAGTCGAGGCAGCTTCGTGATAAATCGCCTCAGGTGCCGCAAAGATAATTAGACCTTGGCAGAGCTTTTTGCCGTCTAGCTCTGCGGTATAAATACGCGCTTTGTCGCCATATACTTCACGTTGCGCCTGAACAATCTTGCGTGGACTCTGAATGAAGCCTTGACGTTCGGCCGTCTCAAGCTGAAGATCATAGAATTCATCGAAGGCCTTTGCGCTAGTATCGTAGCTAACTTTAATACCGAGTTTGGCTGAGCGACGAACCTCGTAACGTGTCTGACGGCGCATATCCGCCATCAGCTCATCATCAGATTTACCCATATCGAGCATAACAGTATCTTCAGCATGGAGTAGCATCGGTGATGGAGTTAGCCCGAGCTTTTTCGCTGTCTCGCGATGTTTATCGGTATTAGCGATATTTGGTCGAATACGTACAAAAACACATTTATCCGCTTCGGCGATTTTTTTGATTTCGTCAATAAAGAAGCGGATTGGCTTAATTGAGCCATCCCAATCTACGATCGGACCACCCGGAATCTCGTAGTAGCGACCGCGACGAGCATCTTGGCGAATAATTACCGCCGAGCCAATCAGCTTAGCGCCATCAAACAGGCCGAGATATTTTACAGGCTTGCCTTCGACTTCGTGAACCTTGCCCCAATCGGAATATTGGAGAAAGTTTACTTCTGGATGCTCTTTAGCGATGAACTTATCAAGCTCCGTCGGAGCGATTTCTTTGACCGTATAGCTCATTTCGCCTCCTGAAGCTTCTGGAATTTGTCAGCTATTTCAGCGGCAAGTTCACTTGTAGAAACAAGATAGTGCGAGTGGCGCCAGCCTGGCTTAGTCGTGAGATTAGAATTCGGGAGTAGCTCTTGCATCTTTTTACCCTGACGAAGCGGCGTAGTCTGATCGTCTTCGCCCCAAATAATCTCAGCACGGGTTGTAACCTTCGTCATGTCTAGGGTCTTATCGGAATTTATCATATTATCGAGCGTCTTTTTCATGTTTTCTGGCGCATTCTCGTAATCATTGGCGCCAATTAGACGATGCACGGCTTTACGGATAAACTTCGACTTCTTAAGCGGCGCAAAAGCCTTAGAGAGCGCCTTTAGCACCATGCGGCGATTTTCTTTCTCCCAGATGCCCGCGCTATCGAGCAAAATAATACCCTTGAGGTATGTCGGATCATCTTCTAGAAGATTCAGAAGGATGCGTCCGCCATTGCTGTGTCCGAGCGCGAAGCTGCCTTTTGGTAATTTCTCGCGTGCCCATTTTGCATAATCTTCGATTGTGAAGACTTTTTCGGATTTCGTACCGAGACCTGGGACCCTGAGAAGTTCCGCTTCGACGCCGAGTTTTTTGAGTTCATCGATAACCTCGTGCCACGGTTCCGGTCGATAAGTCCAGCCATGAATAATATAGAGTTTTGCTTTTGCCATTAGTTTAGTCCCCAACTTGCGCGACGTTTTTTATGGGCGGCGTCTTGGCGCGCTAGTTTCGCAACGTCGTCCGGATTCTCGAGTAACTTCTCTACGATCCACTCTAGGTATTGGCTACCTTTGAAGATGACAGTTTCTTTACCTGTTAGATTGTTCTCTAGATACTTTAATGCCTGCTGTGGTTTGTCGAAGGATTCGAAATCGCATTTCCCCTCAAGCAGCGGAGCAGTGTATTTCTTGGTACGGCGGCCAATCATGACAATCTTTTCGACTTTTGTATCAAGGAGAAGCTGAGCGAGCTTCTTATGTTCTTCACCTTCGAGGTTCCCCTGGTCGATAATATCGCCGATTACGAGCCACTTATGCGTAGCATGAAGCTCACGCACCATCTCGAGCACCGTCGTCATGCTGATAATATGCGCATTGTAGCTAGAATCGATAATCTTGATGCCATTTTTACCCTTAAGAAAATTGCTGCGCGCTGGCGGCATCTTGAAGTTCGAGAGGTCGGTAGAGATTTTCTCGCCGAGATAATCCATCAGTTTGTCAAGCATCAGAATCTGCGTCGTAACATCGCGCGGCATTGGCTCAGTAAATTCGAACTTGCGTCGGCCAATCTCAAAAATTGCTTTCTCTGGATAGACCGAATAATTCTTAAGCTGTTCTTTCTTCACAGCAACAACCTTAGCCTTGAGATTGGCGGTCTTCTCAATCATCGTCTCATTGTCGCCGTCGATTAGGACAAGTTTCTTCGTATTCTCTGGGATGGTTGCAAATTCGTGCGCAATCGCTTCATCGATATTCGAGAATCGGCCGCTAGCGACCTCCTTTTCGTAAAATACCGCATGAGAACGTCCAAGGCTAACCCAGCAGCTAACCTCTGGCTTGAGCCATTTCGCGACGAATTCTGCTTCGTGCGGGCGCTCGCCGTCGCATTCGACGATATAATACTTCTCCTTATGTTTATAAGTAAAAGCAAGAATTGGCGTCTTGAATATAAGACCGAGCCAATGTAGGCGACTGCCTGTTATGCCGCGCTGGCCGAGAATATCAAAAGCAATCCCGAAAGCCGAATTAGCATTATGCGAATAATGCGCCTTATCGCCAAGCTGACTCTCAACGAGATTCAGCATAGTCGTCTTGCCGGCAGAGCCAGTAATGATAATAATGCGCGGATGCCAGCGTTTAAGTGAAATATTCGCAAAAAATTTGAAGTAGCGCGCTGCTACTAGATAGAGTTTTTTCTTGAGTTTAGCGATAATTGCCATTAGAATCATTATAACACAGCTTCTCTCTTGACTAATTTATTATTTCGTGCTATAATATATTGGTTATTGTACGATTAATATTTTTTAGGAGGGGTAAAAAATGAATACAATTGATCTTTATAAAAAGCTTACAGAGAACAATGAATGCAAGAGCCTAAATAGAAGTCTCTTCGTAAAGTGGGTTGCGCTTTCACTTGACTCTATGCTCGAACTCCTGGCAGTAGCCTGCGAGTATAGACTAGAGAGTGATCTCTATTACCTGAAGACTGGACTTTTCAGCAGCGATAGCTTTCGCCTAGAACGCGAAGCTTTCGACGACCAAGACTATGACGAGGTTCTTAGCTCAGCACTTGCAAAACTCTCAGACGCCGCAAAGTTTTCAGTTTCACTGGATTCATTGGATGGCTATCCAAAAGAATTGCGCATCATGGACGCTTTCGAGCTCAGACAGGAGCCGAACATCTATGGCATAGTGAGAAGCTCCGATCGTCAGCAGAGTCTGCTTCTCTCGTTTATTAGCGAGGCAGAATCGGACGACTTGGAACTCGACTCTGAATATAGCGATTATCTCGAAATTCTCTACGAACTCAATGACTCTTCATTTGAGCCGGAGTACGAGGATGATGTTGATGAGGCATATGAAGTGATCGAGCGTTGCTCTAAGTAGGCATTCACCAAATACGGCCCTCTTCCATTCGGAGGGCCGTTTTTGACATACGACTTGAATTATGCTATAATCATTGCAATATGAAGAGTGTGATTGATTATTTCGTTGAGCTTTATAAGGAGAATCGCCAGATTACTCTATTGACTTGGTGCTATTCGGCATTAACGATTATTTTTGTAATGATTGCCGGCCTGATCGCCCTGCTTAATCAGCCACTCGGTGTTGGCGTGCTGGTCGTACCACTCGTCTGCGTTGTCGCACTCTGTATGAATATTGTATTTTGGGCTTTAATTCATCTCGCAATTGACACAAAGTCTAAGAATGACAAGAAAAATAAGAAAAACAAAGCAAAAGAATCTAAAACAAATACAAAAACTGCTTCAAAATCTAAGAAGTAGTAAACTAGAATTATGAATGCCAGCACCGATACACGAAATCTGATTGATAAGTTCAAAGGAATGCCGAACGAAGATATCGTCGCTGAGCTCGATAAGTCTCGCATTCCCATCGAGATCGCAATCGAGAATCTTGCGCATGATTTCAATATCGGGACGATTGTTCGTAATGCGAACGCTTTTAATGTTTCGCGCGTGCATATTATCGGTAAGCGCAAATATAACCGACGCGGCGCAATGGTAACAGATAAGTATCTGCATATCGATCATTTTCCGACCGTCGATGAATTCGTCGCGGATGCACATAGACGCGGCATGACGATTGTCGCAGTCGATAATAATCGCCCTGAGTCGAAAGCGCTCGCAAATACTGATTTGAAAATGAATTCCGTTTTCGTTTTCGGCTCCGAATCGGACGGAATCTCTCAAGAGCTGCTCGATAAGGCCGACCAAGCTTTCTATATCGAGCAACTCGGCTCAACGCGCTCAATTAATGTTGGCTGCGCCTCTGCAATCGCTATGTACGAAGCAATACGCCGTCTAGGATTACTGCCCGATGCGTAAATATCAGCTGAGTCAGCATTTTTTGCGCGGCCCGAAACTTGCCGGTTTCTTAATAGGCCACAGCAATATAAAGAAACGAGATACTGTAATAGATATCGGTGCAGGTTCCGGAGTGATTTCTGCCGCGCTTGCTCGCCGCTGCCGCCAAGTAATCGCGATCGAGCCAGATCACGATACGGCCGAGAAATTACGCAAAAATGTAGGTAAATATGAAAATATTACGGTCGTTGAGCAAGATTTCATGGAATATGAATTGCCGGCTGAAGGAGATTACAAGATTTTCGCCAATCCGCCCTTTCACCTTAGCTCCGCAATCCTGCATAAGCTAGACGAGGCTGAGAATCCACCTAAGGCAATTTATTTAATCCTTCAGAAACAATTCGCTCTAAAGCTACTCAATAATGACCGCCATTATACTTCGCAACTCGGAAAGCAACTCTTCGTGCATTATGCACCGCGCATCCGTCTGCCAATGAAGCCGGAATATTTTACGCCGCCTCCTGCCGTACCGACAGTCTTGCTCGAGCTAAAACGCCGAGAGCAATAAAAAGCCCGCAAATATTGTGGCATAATATTAATTATGAAAGAGCAGCTAATCGCTGAATATGATAAGCTGATTAACCCCGAGCGCATTGAAGCGACGGCGCATTTTTTTGGCATCACACCAGGCGGATATGGCGAGGGCGATATCTTGCTCGGCATCTCAGTGCCGACTGCGCGAAAAGTGGCACTAGAGTATAAGGATATGCCCGAAAGTGAAGTCGTAGAGCTGCTCCACTCGAAAGTTCACGAGCATCGTTTTGCGGCGCTCGAAATCCTCGTGGCGCAATACAAGAAGAACCCGGAGCGTAGCCGGAGAATTCTGCTTGAGAATATTGAGGCCGCGAACAACTGGGATTTGATTGATGTAATTACCTGGAAAATCCTTGGTATGTGGGCACTCGAGCATCACGACGAGAGAGTTTTTCATGAGTTCGCGAAGAGCGATAGTCTCTGGAAGCGTCGCATCGCAGTCGTCAGCTATATGGCTTTTTATCGCCACGGCGCGCTCGGCGATGGCCCAGATATCATCGAGCAACTACTCGGCGATAAAGAGTCGCTTATTCATAAAGCTTGCGGCTGGATGCTTCGCGAGATTTATTGGCGTATCGACAAGCATTTTGTCGAATCGTTTATTATTGATCACTATAGCCAAATGTCGCGCACGACTTTGCGCTATGCGATTGAGCGCATGCCGGAGCCGCAACGCAAGCTGTTCCTGAAAGGAGAGTTTTAATGTCTCGTCCGTCTCGTCCGCAACCTTACGAACCAGAAAAATGCTGGGTCAACGACAAGCATAAAATTTGCTATCCCGACAAGGAGACCGCCGAAGCTTCGGCGCGCTTAGTAGAATTCGAACACGGCTTGCCGGTTAATTCGCTCAGTGTTTATCGTTGCGAGTACGGCAATCATTGGCATCTTGCAAATAAAAAATAGCCCGCCGATAATCGGCGAGCTATGGCTTAAATTTTAGACAACTCATTTCCCTTCAGTAGAAACATATATTCCGCTGTTAGTACTTCGTAATCATTAGCAATAATCATAAAACGATTGTTGCCGCAATTAATTACGCGATGAACGATAAGTGTCTTGGGAACTCTTTCTGCGCCCGAAGTCGTGTCATCAAAGTAGCCTTCTTCTGATAGGTATAACTTCTGGCTGCAGAAAAGATAAGCCCTCTCGTAGTGCGGCGTAAGCATATCGATCGCTTCGCCTTCGTGCGATTTTCCAATAAAATCTTTAATCTCTCTTGATTTTATCTTCTCGCCAATCGAGAAGTCATCTTTATTCCCCATTATTTTAATTTCCCAGCTCATTACTGGGGTTGCCTTCGTTCTTTCCATAGTAACCCTCCCTTCCTATAAGAACGTACGATTGTCTTAGCAATATAATGTATATTATAGCACACTTTGCGAAAATAGTCAAGCATAACAGATAAGCACACATAAAAATAGCGCCGACGATGCGGCGCTGACAATCCTAGCGGATTGGACCCGGTGGGTTCATTTTTCTATTCAGTTTTTTCCAAAGCCTACTATAGATTAATGGAGTCGAGCAGCTCGAAGACAGCGTAGCTAGATTCTCTCGCCTCTTCAGGGAGATCGTCGCCGCCGTAACTTGCCCTCCATCTTTCTTCCAAGCGCACATGGCTGCCGGCATATTCCTTGCCGTACTCAAGCCAATATGCGCCAGTTTCTCCGTGTCTCGGAAATTCCGGTATGGATCCGAAAGATGGCCTCTTCAGACTCCACCAAGGGAGTCCTTCGAACTTAATATGCACCTCTTTAACGGCCGTAGCCCCAAGAGTTTCCTTCTCATTATAAGAAGTAACCCCATGTAGGCGCCAAGCGGCTGAGCTTGCCGGCTCACCATCCTCGCGGCGAGGAATGACAATTGGATCGCCATCAATAATGAAGATTTCACTAATGATTCCGATCTTTTTGCCGTCAACCTCGAGGCAATACGGGCTGACGGACGCCCCGCAACTCTTCGACCTGAAGCAAATCAGCTGGTTAGGCGTCGACTCGCTTCTATTAATAATGGACGAAAAGAGTCCTTCGAATGGGTCGACAGTTGTCTTGTTACATGTAATCTTCCACATATTCTTCCCTCCTGAATATGCTAAGGCCCTAAAGCAAAACTAACAAAGCTTATAAAAGAGCCCGGGATTCCACCTCTGATAGTTTTTCCCGCTAAATATTCTTTTAGTATAGCATACTTTGCGCTATTTGTCAATACGAAGCAACAAAAAGTGCCACTTTTAAGAGTGGCACTTAGAAATATCGTTTATTTGCGATTAAGCTTTACGAGCTCGTCCATCGTCTTATTGACGCGAATACGGTTACGAATCGAAGCAACTGCCTCAGGCGTCTGGAGCTCCTTTAGCATCTCTGGGCTCTTCTGATAAACCGCCTGCATTTCGGCGACTTGTTTATCTACCTCAGCATCAGTAACCTTAATCTTCATCTCTTCACTAAGAGTAGCAATTACGATGTGAGCAAGCACGCGCTTCTTTGCAGCGTCCTTTACTTCCTTTTCGAATTCATCCTCGGTCTGCTTAACCTGGCGAAGGTAATCCTCAAGCTTGGAACCGCGAGCCTTAATATTGCGAAGCATATCTTCGCGAATATGGTCGGCCTGCTCTTTGACGAGAGCTTCTGGAGCCTCCGTCTTAGTGCCCTTGATAATTTCCTCAAGCAAAGCATCCTTATAAGATTCGTCAGCACGCTGATTGCCTTGAGCTTCAAGATTCTTCTTGATATCTTCCTTGAGCTCTTTGAGTGTCTTGAATGCACCAGTCTTCTTAGCTAGATCATCATCAATCTTTGGAATGGTAATCTCGTTAACTTGCTTCAAGAGAACCTCGAAAACTACATCGGCGCCAGCAAGCTCTTTTGCGTGATATTCCTTCGGGAATTTGAGCTTTAAATCAAATTTATCACCAACTTCATGGCCAATAACGCCATCCTCGAAACCAGGAATAAACTGACCAGAGCCGAGCTTGAGTTTGAAATCTTTAGCAGAACCACCCTCAAACGCGACGTCGTCTTTCTTGCCCGTAAAATCAATGACAACCTCGTCGCCATCTTTTGCAGCGCGCTTGACGGCCTTTGCATCAGCCATACTTTCAGCGATACGACCAAGAACATCATCGACATCCTTAGCTTCAACCTTTGGTGCGTTGTATTTAGCTTTTAGATGCTTATAATCTGGGAGTTTTACCTCAGGCATAATATCGGAAGTAACTGTAACCTCGGCGCTTTCGCCAGGAACGAACTTCTTGATTTCGACACTAGGCGCAGAAAGCGGCTGGAGCTTGGCGTCACCGTAAATCTTCGGGATAGATTCGCGAACCATGACATCCAAAGTCTGCATAGCGAGATCATTAGGGTTAACATGTTGCTCAACAACATTCGCAGGAGCTTTACCATTACGGAAGCCCGGAATCTTCACGTCGCGAGCGAGACGAGCGAGAGCCTTGAGGCGAGCTGGCTCGAAGTCTTTGCTTTCAAAAGTAACATCAAAAGCAACAGATGTTTTCTTCTTATTAGTAGTAAATTTCATAGATTAAATTATATCATGAACAGATAGAAGATTAAAACACAAGCCTAATCTTTAGTCGAGATGCCGGGATTGTAGTCGCTACGGAAGTGCTTGAGCGTCATCTTGATATTCGTTTCTTGCTTAATGCCAGGGTTTAGGATGCCTTCTGGGTCAAATAGCGCTTTTACCTTACCATAAAGCTCGAGCGTACGTGCAGCTTCAAATTTCTGAGCAAAAATCGCCATAAAGCGGCCTTCTGGCGCCTCGCCGCACGGATAACCGTCATGAGTAGAAATAAGCTTCAAATATGCGCCAAGGAACTGAATAATCTTCTTGCGGCCAGCCGGAGTCGTCGGGTTGAAGGCTGGACGAATCGAAAATGTATCAAAATCAACTGAACCAAAGATAGCCATCGGGAGCTTCATATCTTTCGCGAGCTTCGTAACGGCGTCAAGGAACTTTACTTGACTCTCTGGCGGGATATACACTCCGTCGACTAGTGGCAAGTGATAAGTATTTAACGCCGTATCGTTTAGATAAGCATCGAGTGTGCGATCAAGCTCAATAAAATCACGTTCGTTTTCTTCATCCTCTTCAATAATTCGCATATTGTCCGGAATAGCACGGCGAATACGCGCAAGCTTGCGACGCCGTTCACGCTGCGAGTCGTCTTTTACGTTCGCGACTACTAGATAGCCGTCATTGGAGACTTTACGGAAGAAGCGGCTAGTCTTGCCGATGTTCTTTTCTTCATTAAACAATTCCGTGTCATACATGACGATATCGGTAAACTTCAAGCGCTTCAGCTCGCGTGTCACGAAGGCATAAGA
>CAMKFS010000012.1 GCA_946411935.1 uncultured Candidatus Saccharibacteria bacterium
TGGTCACGTCGTCTAGTGGTTAGGACTCCTGGTTTTCATCCAGGCAATCGCGGGTTCGACTCCCGCCGTGATCACCAGAAATGATTTTAAACCACCTGCGAAAGCAGGCGGTTTTTGTTGGGGCAGAAAAAGCCCTAGCTATGCTAGGGCGAGTAGAGAAATGCTATTTCTTTCTCTTTCTTCTTATTCTATTGTCCTTGATGCCTCCGTCTATTATGGAAAAGCTTACGCTATCTCTGACGAGGCTATTAATAGTGGCTGTACATCGTCTGTCTTCGATTATTCCTCCGGCATTCGATCTTACTTCGAGGCTATTTCTTATTCCTCCAGCGTTTGATCTTGCCTCGAGGCTATTTCTGACGCCTCCGGCATTCGATCTTACTGCTAGACCACTAGTGGATTTCACTGGCTTTTTAAAGAGTGAGAATATGCTCATATCTACACCGCCTTTCTATTCGTATTTTGGGTCCAGTGATATTTAGTAAAGAACCAATACTTATATTATATCATAGATGGCAAAAAATGTCAATTATTCTTATGTTTTTCTCTAATTTCAAGGGAGAAAAATAGGAATGTTTATGGTAAAATATTAGATATGAGTACACTTTTCAAGAGAACAAAAATATTAGCAACTGTCGGTCCATCTGTATTTGCCGAAGAGAAGTTAAAAGAAATGGTTTACGCTGGTGTAAATGGTTTTCGTTTGAATTTCTCGCACGGTACTTATGATGAGCGCGACGAACAAATTAAGATTATTCGTAAGTATGCTGCGGAGCGTGGCAAATCGGTCGCGATTGTTCAGGATTTGCAAGGGCCAAAGATTCGCCTTGGTGAGTTGAAGGGAAATCATCTCGATCTCAAGGCTGGCGATGAAATCGTTCTCGATTATGCAATCAAAGAGCATGACGGCAGCAAGAAAATGCCAGTGCAGTACAATCTAGCAGAGAAGGCTAAGGTTGGTGAACCGATCTTCCTTTTCGATGGTAAGATTCGTACAACCGTTAAGGAGATTGTCAGCAAGACTGCAATCAAATGTACGGTCGAGAATGATGGTTACGTAATGAGCCGTAAGGGCGTTAACTTGCCAGATACCGATCTTGGTGGCGACATCTTTACCGAGAAGGACTTGGCAGATATTGAGTTTGGTGCGAGCCGCGATTTTGATTATGTCGCAATGAGCTTCGTTCAGTCAGCTGCAGATATCGAAAAAATGCGTTCGATTTTGACTTCGCACGGTTCGAAAGCGAAAATTATCGCAAAGATTGAGACTAAGAAAGCAGTTGAAACTGACGAAAGCCTCGAGGCGATTGTTAAGGCAACTGATGGAATTATGATTGCGCGTGGTGATATGGCAATTGAGGCTGGTGCTGAGGTTGTTCCGATTGTTCAGCGTAAGTTGATTGCATTCTGCCGTCAGTATTCCAAGATTTGTATTGTTGCAACCCAGATGATGGCAAGCATGGTAGAGAACCCAGAGCCAACTCGTGCGGAGGTTTCCGACGTCGCTACGGCCGTGATTCTCGGTGCGGATGCAGTAATGCTTTCTGATGAGACTGCAAACGGTAAATATCCGATTGATACAATCAAAGAAATGAAGAAAGTGATTCTCTATACACAGAATCATACGCAAATTCAGGCTCTTAATACCTTGCCAACAGGGAGCTACAAGAATTATGATGCGATTTCTCATGCTGCAGTTGAAATTGCGCACGCAGTTAAGGCGGATGTGATTGTTGCGGCGACGAAGTCTGGCGCAACGGCAGCAGCGATTGCGGCTCAGCGTCCAAATATGCCGATCGTATCGATTACGAGCGAACCTCGAGTAGCGGGCCAATTAGCACTCACCTATGCAAACTCAGCATTTGTGCGTGAGTATGATGAGAACTATGCATTTGATGCTGTCCAAGATTTGAAGCAAAGTGGCTATCTCAAGACTCCAGAAGGGAAAGATACTCTGAAGGTGGTTTTGGTTTCCGGTTTGCGCGACGAAGAGGGTGGCACTAACAGTATCCAGATTCGCAAAATCTAGTTAGGGAAGAGAAATAGGAGGTCTAGAAAATGGTGGAATTCAGGAAAAAGAGCGTGCAGGATATCGATGTCTCCGGAAAGACTGTCCTGATTCGAGTGGATTATAATGTCCCAATGAAGGATGGCGTTATTCAGGAAGACATGAGGATATCTTCTAGCCTTTCGACGATTCGCTATGTTCTAGACCAGGGCGCGCGCAAGGTTATTTTGATTTCGCATATGGGGCGACCGGACGGTGTTTTTGTGCCAGAATTGTCGCTCGCTCCGTGCGCGCAGAGGCTTGCGGAATTGCTACCAGATAAGGTCGTGCGCTTCTCGGACATGATTTATGGCAGTGATGCCAGAGATGCAGTTGAGGCTTTGCCGGATGGCGGCGTATTGCTCCTAGAAAATTTGCGTTTTGTGCCTGATGAGGAGAAGAATTCGGTTGATTTTGCAAAAGCAATCGTTGAGGCGACTGGGGCGGAAATTTTCGTCCAAGACGGTTTCGCAGTGATTCATCGTGCGCATGCTTCGACCGATGCAATTGCAAAGCTTTTGCCGGCGGTGGCAGGTTTTCTAGTTGAGCAGGAGGTTGCCAATCTCGAATCGGCAATGAGCAATCCGCAGCGTCCACTACTCGTAATTGTTGGCGGTGCAAAGGTTGATGATAAACAGCCACTAATTGATAAGTTTTTGACGATTGCGGACAAGATTGCGGTTGGCGGTAAGATCGCTGCCGATGGCTATGTGAACGCGAGTCCAAATGTCTATGTAGCAGAAGATTTCGTGCGTGATGGTTCGGGTGCGAAGTTGGATATTGGCGCAGTTAGTACGCAGAAGATTGTACAGATGATCCAGGAGGCGCATACGATTATTTGGAATGGCACGCTTGGTATGGTCGAGGATGAGCGTTATTCGCATTCTTCGCTAGCGGTAGCACGTGCAATGGGCGAGAGCCACGATATGACGATTGTTGGCGGTGGCGATACAACGAGTTTTGTCGAGAAGATTTTAAAGACGAATGGTGAGCTTACTTTTAATTTGATCTCGACTGGCGGTGGCGCCTGTTTGGAGTTGCTTTCTGGAAAGAAACTTCCTGGACTTGAGGTTTTGCAGGACAAATAATTATGAAGCAGTGGGGCGGCGATTTGAACTATCGACCGGAGAAAAAAGCCTCTCAAAAAAAGAAGGGGTCGCGTTTTGCAGAGTCGCAAAAGACAGAGGTAAAGAAAGGCGAGCGTGATTATCGGGTTGGCAAAACTATTGCTGGTGCCACCGACAACGCACGCAAGCGTAATTTAGAGCATATTGCGGTTCGCAAAAAACAGCAGCGCAAAAATGCAATTATTATTTTGCTCGTGTTGGCCTCAATTGCGGGCTTGAGCATTTTAATTGGCAGATATATTAATGAAAAGATTGCCGAGCACGAGGCGCAAATAATAGCGAGTAATCCTACGGAACCAACAGTTGCGATAGTTGATGAGAACGCCGGAAATAATATCTCTAAGCGCGTAAAAGTCTTCGTGGCAAGGCTTGAGGCGGATGCTACTGAGAAGAATATGAAGGTGGATCATGTGACATTGCCATTTCAAAAAGCGCGCGAAGTATTAGTATTCTTCCAGGGGCGAAAAGAGTATTACAAGATGTCGATTGAGCGGGGTAGCACTGTTCAGGTTGAGGATGCAGAACGGATGATGCGCTATCTGGATGGGAAGGCATTAGCTCCGGAATATGTCGATGTGCGGATTGAGGGCAAGGCTTATTATAAATAGCTAGCTATTCCCGAGTACTGCCCTAATGTTCGGTTTTTGTTCTATTGGAAAAATAGCTACGAAATAGGGGAGAGGGCAGAAAATCTATATTTTGAAATAATTTGTGAAAAAAATCAAATGGGCAGGGGAGTGAGAAAAATTTCACGGACGGGCGTGAAAAATGTGGAAAAATGATATTTCACGGTAGCGAGGCTTTGGCGTGCTTGTGGAAAAATATGTTATAATATGTAAATTTACAGGGGTGGCGCGTGAAAAATGCAAAATAATTGTCAAATTTTGAGGCAGCTCGGGCCACTCTTGGCCACTCCCCCGGCTGATTTTTTCGGGGGACTGGCTCTATGTGCGCGATAGACATGGATCGTCGTATATGGATGAGGATAGCTTTTAAAAGGCGAATATATATGGGGCGGTGCTGTATTTAGTAAGTATTCCCGACGATTGTATATATGTCCCGGACCGCCATATTGTAAGTCGTAAAATATGCATTGTGCGACATTGGAAATATGGACAAAAGACGATTGTACACCCGTCTCGTTTATGTTTAATTTTGACTGCCCGCCCGGATTTTTGCCGTCTATGCCCTTTATTTTGCGCTGCTAAGTGCTTCTGCTTATAATTTCGTATATTCTACCGTCTTTTTAATTTTCGTGCGTTGTATGGGCTTATATGGCCTATTTCGTATTTTACAGGGGTGACATAGAGGTAAATAGGTATATAACAGGGGTGGTAGCTCTGTCCTAACAGAGGTAGAATAGGGGATTAACAGGGGTAGAACAGGGGAGCGCTAACTAAAAAACGCCGGAGCAGGGACACGATTTGATTTTCTACTTCCCTGTTCGGTTTTTGTTCTATGATATAATAAAAATAATTTTGGAGGTTAGAGTGCAAAAAACTGCGAAGCGCATAGTTTTTATAGATTATTTGCGCGCATTTATGCCAATTTTGGTAATTATGATTCACGTCATGGATGACCATGTCTGGACTACGCCGGCTCATTTTTCATCCGACCTCATTGGTCTCAGCATTCTTCATCGTTTTTCGAGGATTGCGGTACCGATCTTTATTATGATTACTGGTTCCCTGTTTCTTGATCCGCGCCGGCCATTTGATTTGAAAAAGTTTTTTCGAAAAACATTTTTGAAACTCCTAGGTCTATACTTGTTTTGGTCGCTGCTTTATTCAGCGATTTATGCACTTAGCTTGGAGGGGGATAATAAGGGGCGCCTTTTGGCCTTTGTTGAGAATTCAATTGCCGGCTTTCGTCATTTGTGGTATTTAAAATTCTTGCTAGCAGCATATTTAGTAATTCCCTTTTTGCGGAAAATTACCGAAAATCGGAAGCTTTTGCGCTATGCCGTGTTATTGATTATTATCTGTTACACATTGACGACCATAGGGCAGACGATGGATTTGTTTGTGACACTAAGGGGCAGCACTGGGGTATTGAAAACGGCCCTAAATGTCTATAACTCGTCCTTTATTGCAGTACAGAGCTATCTAATTAATCTGTTCGGTTTCTTGATTATGGGCTATTATCTAGCGACGGAGAAATTTACGAGAAGGGCAAAGAATACAATTTATATCCTTGGAGTTGTGGGCTTTATTTATAATGTTGTATTCTCTATTATCTACTCAAACGCAAAAGGAGACTTCTTCTCTATTCGCGATGGTGCCTGGTATGATATTACGATGCTTGTATTTATTGCGGCGGTTTTCTTGGCGGTGCGAGAGTTCTTTGCTAAGCAGAAAAGTATCGGCAAAATTGCAGCTTTTATGGCAAAGAGGAGTTGGGGCATATATGTCTTTCATATGATTCCAATTATGATTGGGAGTAGCCTTATCAAGCTGCCCTACTGGAGCACATGGAGTATGTTTGTGATTATTCCAGGGCTGACTTTTGCCTATTATTTAGTGAGCCTGCTTGCGACTTGGATTATTAGTAAGGTGCCGTTGTTAAAAAAGGTGGTTTAAGCGGAGCAGTGATATAATAATAAAGACAGCTTTATGAAAAAGAAATGGCTCAATGTTTTAATTATTCTGGTTATTACGATTGTTTTTTTATGGTGGTCGCTTAAGGATAATTTCAACGAAGTCGTCGAAACGCTATTTAGGTCGAATATTGGCTGGCTGTTGGTCGCCCTGCTCGTCTTCTGTGTCTATATGCTCTTTGATACCCTGTCAACTTATGGAATTATCAAGATCTATAAGAAAGATGTTACATTCCGATTTGCGCTATATCTTGGTTTGATCAATAAATTCTTCTGCGGCATTACACCATTATCGAGTGGTGGTCAGCCGATGCAGATTTATGAGCTAAAAAAGAAGGGCGTACCGGTTTCAACAGGGGCGAATATAGAGGTACAAGCTTATATGATGTTCCAGATCGCTTTGATGATAACGGCGATCGTGAGCGTTATTTTTGATCAGATTTTCCATTTCTTCCAATATATTCCAGTGTTATCACATATGATGATTGTTGGTTTTGCGATTAATCTCGTTGTCCTATTGGCGTTATTGTTTATTAGTTTTTCGAAGAATTTTAATCGAATCGTAATTCGTGGAATCATTAATGCATTGGCGAAGGTTGGTCTAGTACGCAATAAAAAAGCGCGTATTGAGAAGTGGGAAAACGCTTGCCAGAACTACTACGAGAATGGTCGCGAGCTGCTTAGGAATAAGAACGTGTTCGTGCGCGGGGTTTGCTATCAGTGCTTGGCGCTTTTGGCTTATTATCTCTTGCCGATCTTTATCGCACTCGCGATTGGTTGCGCGGATAACCTAGACGTAATTAATGTCTTTACGGCAAGCTCATATGTTTTCGTAATGGGCTGCTATGTGCCGATTCCTGGGGCTTCTGGCGGCATGGAAGCGGGCTTTATGGGCTTCTTTGGTAGTTTCGTAGAAGGGCCGGCGCTAAATGTCTTCGTGTTGCTGTGGCGTGGAATGACCTACTATATGCCGATGATTGTCGGTGCGATCGCATTTAATGTCTATAATGGTAGAGGCGCGATTGCAGAAGCAGAAAAAATCGCCGAGAAGGCAAAAGAAGTAAAGAAATAAGTCTAGAGAATCTTCTCGCAGATTATATTATCACAATACTTGAGGGCTTCACTGCTCTCGCTTATTTTTGCAACGGTCCAGCCTAGTACCGGGACATCTTGTTTGTGGATTTTTTCGATGCGCTTATTTGGTAGGGCGCGAATATCATAAGAGATAAAATCTGGCTTCGTAAGAGAGAAGCACCAGACGTTTTTTAGGGCAGGTCGTAACAGAGGTGAAACTTCTTTGCAATTTTTGAAATTGCTGGCGAGCTGACCGCGAGGGATTTCTGGAGCATGTTTCTTGAGCCAGCGCAGCGATAGGGGATTGAAACTTTGCAAAGCATACTTCCCTTTGTAATTTTCTAAGATCTCGACAGCTGCAGCCTCTAACTTCCCTGCTCTTTGGTCGCATTTGAGTTCGATCAGGATTGGAACTTTGCCATTAATTACGGCAAGCGCCTCGGATAAGAGCGGAATGCGTTCACGTGTATGCTTGAGGTAGAGTTCGCGAATTTCAGTGAAGCTACTCTTGGCGACCTCTTTGCGAATTCCGCACATCCTATGTAGGTTTTCGTCATGAAAAACGACCACTTCGCCGTTTTTCGTGAGGCGGACGTCTAGCTCGATTGGATATTTTGCTTCTGAGGCTCTTCTGAAGGCTTCTAGGGAGTTTTCTGGCACATTATGGTCATGGAGGCCTCTATGGGCAATTGGCGCATGTAGAAGGAAATTGACGCGTTTCATGGAGTTTTATTTTTGCACTGGGCGATTGTGGTTTTGATTTGGATTATGTTTGTGGTAGCTAATCTTGCGGCCTTTTTTCTTGATAGTATGGACATTCGCGCTACCGCCTTTGGCGCTCGTGATTACTTGGCGACCTTCTTCGTCGTCTTCGCCGCGAGTAGATTGTGGTTTTTCTTCTTTTGGTTCATCGTCTTTGACTTCGGTCTTCTTGATGTTCGGGCTCGCTTGCTGTGCGGCGATTAGGGCACTGAGATCTTTGAGGCCTGGGCCAGCTTGTTCGCCTTGGGCTTGAGATGGAGAGATTTTTTGCTTGCGGAATTCTGCTTGTGGCGTAAACTCAAAGACTGGCTTTTCTTTTTTAGTGGAATGGTTGTTCTGTTGCGAACCGCGCTCACCGGCTTCGCGGCCAGAATCGGAGAGATTTTTCTTCCATTTTTCTGCTGCTTCGATAGTATTCTTGATTTCTAGCTCGACTTCAGCGCGATTGCGAGCGTAAGTTAAACGGGAATGTTTGATGATTTGCGGAGTGAGATCCTTTGGTGGTTTTGGAATACTGAGCGTAGTAGCCGAGAAAGCAGGAGTCTTTTCGCCATTAATAATCATCGAAAGGACGAAGTGGCGGTTATTGAGATTGAGGAGATCTTGAGCTTCGAAAATTGGTTCAAACTGCTTTGCAAGAATTGGGGCATCGTCAGCGGAAACGCGGAAGCTAATAGTAGTACCGACGTTGCCGAAGACGGCATCGCGAACCGAGTCGGTCATCTGGCTAGTGTATTGGTTTGCGACGGTGAGGTTAAGGCCATATTTGCGAGCCTCGGATAGAATTACGGCGAAGGAGTCGGTGGCGAAGTTCTGGAACTCATCGACATAAAGATAGAATGGGCGGCGATCTTCGACGTTTGCAATATCTGAGCGGCTCATGGCGGCAAGCTGAACTTTAGTCACGAGGAAGGAGCCAAGAATAGCTGCGTTATCCTCGCCGATTAGACCCTTGGAAAGGTTGACGACGAGAATTTTGCCCTCATCCATAATCTTGCGCACGTCAAAGCTTGATTTTGGTTGGCCGATAATATTACGAATAATTGGGTTTGCAGTGAAGGCGCCGACCTTGTTTAGGACCGGTGCAATCGACTCGGTAACTTGTTTGTCGCCCCATGAGCCGAACTCTTGCTTCCAGAACTGAAGAACGGTAACGTCCTTACAGTATTCTAGGGTTTCTTTGCGGAAATCTTTGTCTGTGAGCATGCGGGAAATGTCGAGCAAAGTAGCTTGTGGGCGATCGAGCAAGGCTAGCAAGGTATAGCGTAGAATATGCTCGAGACGCGGGCCCCAAGAATCGCCAAACATGCGCTTTAGCACGCCAATAACTTCAGAAGAAATATTTGGCTTGCGTGCGGGATCATAGACTTCGAGTGGGTTAAAGGCCATCGGATATTGCGTGTCGGCTGGATTGAAATAGACGACGTCTTTGATGCGGCTTTCTGGGATGAATTTGAGATTGTCCATCGCTAGGTCGCCGTGCGGATCGATAATACAATAGCCCTGGTTGTGATAAATGTCGCTGAGTGCAAAGAGGGTCAAAAGACCAGATTTACCAGAGCCAGTCTGACCAATAATGTAGACGTGGCGGCTGCGGTCGCGACGATACATACCAAATTGATGTTTGATGCCGCGGAAATCAGTAAGACCGAAGGCGGAAATGTTTTCGTCGAAGCTAGGATTGCCGGTAAGCATTGGGAGCTTAGCTGGTGGTTCGGCAGTCTTGCTGGAAGCCCAAACGATATTTGGTGTTTCGACGTTCGTGTGCGGGAGATGATAGACGCTAGCGAGCTCGGAGATATTAAGAATAAAGCCATGATCGGTGAATTGGCGAGCTTTGTAAGCGTTGAGGGCGTTTTTATCGAAAGTAGCTCCGCTCATCTTGAAGCCATTCAAATTGGTCGAGTTGAACTGTTTAAAAGTACCGACGAGGGCTTGCATATTGAGCTTTGCGTTGACTTCATTGTCGCCAACATAGGCAAGTCGAATCTTAACTTCATAACCAAGCTTCGTAGCCTTGTCTTCGGCTTTTTCGATTTGAGTCTTTGCGCGCTCGGAGAGTTCTACTTTGACGTCGGAAGTAGTGCCGCCCTCTGGTGGACGCCATAAGGCTGCAATTAACTGTGCGAACCAACCGAAATCAATACTGCCGAAGCTGAGGGTCTTGCCGGATTTGATGCGTTGTACCCACTTGTCGGTCTTCGTATGCCAGTTGTCGGCAATTGGGCGAGTAAGAATTTGAATCCAGAGCTCTTCGCCGCCGTTTGGATTGAGCTTTGCGAGCGTTCCGGTTATACCAGCTAACGGATCAACCTCGAAAGATTCAAAGGTTTTAATCGGAAGAACGTCGTTATAGATAAGAGAAATTTCCGAGCTATAGGAGACTTTGTATTTGTCGCGACGGTCGGCATAATCTTCTTTCATGCGATAGATTTGCACGCTTGGGTATTGAGAATAAATCTGACCTTCGACGAAGCTCTGGAGAACTTTTGGCACCCAGACAAAGAAGCGGATTTGGTTACCAGTGGAGGCGATTTCAAAGGAAAGGTGTTCCTGAACGCCACCAGAATGCTTGAGCTCGTTCGCGTCGCGGAGAATGCCGTGGAGAGACGCGAAAAGCTGCTCGGCGCTGAGCTCTTTCTTCTCGTTGTCCTTCGGAATTTCGAGCATCAAAAGGACGGAATCGACATTGAGAACTTTTAGGCGGTTGAGTTTTTTGTAGTTTCGATAAGTGAGGATAGCAAGTACGACGACAATAGAAATCCAGACAATCGGTGTTGCAAGAAAATGAATAACGTACTCCATATGGAATATTTTAGCATAAACATGACGATTGTACTAGAAGATTTACCACCTATAATAGAAAAGCTCCCATACGGGAGCTTAGTGAAAAGTGCTAGCCGAATCATTCATACTCCCCCTTTCTAATTTTGGCTTTTTCACGCTGTGCATGCTTGCCTTTTCGGTCGTAGTCCTTCTTGCTTTTGTGAGCAATGCTGCCCTTTACGGTACCGAAGACTTCGCGAGAGACGCGACGTGCGACCTTTGCCTGGTCGACCTGAATGTGAATGTTTTCGATTTTTTTCTTTCTGCTCATATAATCACCTCCCCTGATTGAGCAAACCTTGACTATGTTCTAATTATAGCACAGATTTCAGTAATTGTCAATAGTACCGCTGATGATTTGATCCAAACGTAAGGAAAGATTGTTCGGCGGTAGTCTTGTCTAGAAATCTGCGATATAATTTAAGGAATGGCAAAGCGAAAAATCTTATTTACGTCTCATACGGCGAACTTTCATAAGTTCAACCGTCCTTTGATGCGAATGTTGCGTGGTACGCTCGAAAAACCTTATGATGATCTCAATATTGGCGATTGGCAGGTCGATTATGCTTCGGCGAACGAGGAGCCAATTAAGGATGCCGATAATGTATTTAAAGTTGATTTTGCTCGTAGTCCGCTACGTTTCGATAAGCACATTAAGGCTTGTCGTCGGCTGAAGAAGATTATTGCGGACGGCAATTATGACGCGATTCATACACATACTCCGGTTGGCTCAATTGTGACGCGCATGGCGGCGCGTGCTGCGCGCAAAAAAGGCACAAAAGTGATTTACACCTGTCATGGTTTTCATTTTTACGATGGTGCCCCGAAGCAAAATTGGCGACTATATTACCCGATTGAAAAACGTATGGCAAAAGATGTTGATATGCTCGTGACGATTAATCGCGAGGATTATGAGCGCGCAAAGAAGGATTTTTCTTGTCCGGTACGTATGATCGATGGGGCGGGTGTAGATGTGGCACGTTTCAAAAAGACGACAAAAGCTGAGCAGAGGGCGGCGCGTAAAAAATACGGTCTACGCGATGATGATTTTGTAATTGTGTATGTTGCGGAATTTACCGCAAATAAAAATCAACGTATGTTAGTGGAGGCGGCGGCGCCAATTATGAGAGAGAATAAGCATCTTAAGCTTCTCTTTCTTGGCGAAGGGGATTTATTTGAAGATGTGCGTAAATATGCCGAAGCGCTTGGTGTGAGTGAACAGGTCGTGATGCCTGGTTATATTCGAGACGGTTTTGCGGCTTTAGTACAGAGCTGCAATCTTTGTACTTCGGCAAGTAAGCGCGAGGGGCTTGGTCTCGGCGTACTTGAAGGTGTGCTTTGTGGCTTGCCGATTATTATTGCAGACAACCGTGGACATCGCGACATCGTGAACGACAAAAAGAAATATCTGTTTGATCTAGATGATGTTCCAGCGCTAACGGAAAAGATGCGCGATGCAATGAAAAATCCAGAGAAATATCATCTCGATTTTCCGGAGAAATTTAGCTTGCATAATTCCCTGTCTGAAATGCGTGAGATTTATAAGGAGGTATTAGGATGAAAAAGATTTTGCATGTCATTGGTGGCATGGATCGCGGCGGCGCGGAGATGTATATTATGAATTCTCTGCGCAATTTGGACTTAAAGAAGTATCAGTTTGGGATTGCGACTTTTATGCCTTCGCATAGTGGCGAACGATTTGATTTTGAAGATGAATTGGAAAAGATGGGGGTGAAGATTTATCGCGTGAAAGATAATCGTTTCAAGCATCCTCGTCGCTTTATCCGCGACATTGCGAAAATTGTACGCGAAGATGGTTATGATACGGTCCATAGTCACATTGACTTCATGTCGGCTTTGTCGCTTGCGGGGGCGAAAAAAGGTGGCGCAACAAAACGAATTGCGCATTCGCATGGCACAAATAATGAAAAATTAAACTCAAGAATTGTACGCGTTATCAGTGTTTATTTACGTCGTCGCCTCAATAAATTAGCAACGTATCGGATTGCTTGCGGTGAGGCGGCAGGACAGTTTTTGTTCGGTAAAAAGTATGAATATACGGTAATTCATAACGGGATTGATTTAAAGAAGTTTCGTTTTAATAGCAATACTCGTCTGAAGATGCGCGAAGAGTGCGGTTTTGATGAAAAAGATGTGATTTTACTAAATATCGGACGACTAGAGAAGGTTAAGAATCATGAACGTTTGATTGAGATTTTCGGCGACTATTCGCGGAAGCATAAAAACGCTCACCTAATTATAATTGGCGATGGTTCTCTGCATGATGAGCTTGAGAATGTAATTGCGAGCGAGAGGCTTGGCGACAAGGTTATTTTGCTGCCGGCGCAGGCAAACCCTGAGCGCTATTATATGATGGCGGATGTATTTGTGATGCCTTCCCTATTCGAAGGGGTGCCAACGGTTGGAATTGAGGCACAAGCTTGTGGTATGAAGTGTCTGTTTAGCGATAAAGTGCCAGTAGAGACAAAGTTGATCGGTACTTCGGAATTTATCCCGCTAAATGGCGACTGGTTGAGTCATATTAAGCCGATTGAAAATAAAAAGCGAATCGACGCGGTCAAAGAGCCAAAAGTTCAGGAATACGACATTAAGAACACCGTAAAGAAGTTGGAAAAAATATACGAAGCATAAAATTAAAAAATGGTTTTTAGAGGCGGCTATAACGTTGCTTCAAAAAACTCCTCTCTGATTAGAGAGGAGTTTTTATGGTTAGGCTTTGAGTTTGTAGTGGTCTTTGCCAATGCGGGTGTAGAGTTCTTTGTTCTGAAGGTTGAGGAGAACGGTAGTTTCCTTGACCTTGCGCTCTTTAAGGACTTGCTTGACGATTTCTTTGCGGCTAAGGCCTTCGTCGTTTGCTTTCTTGAGAATCTTTGTAATAATATCCGAAACGGTGCCTTTGCTGTAGCCCCACTTATCAAGAGCGTAGATGCCGCGGCCGATAAGGACGAAGCGTGAATCTTTAATTAGCTCGTTGTGAATAGCCTGAACGGTAACATCCTTGCGCTTGAATTCGGAGCTGCTGATTGCCTTTGCAATATCATTGAAGTGCATCGGTTCTTTGTGCTCCTCGAGAACGACGTAAATTTTGTCGCGGATGTTTTTCGGGTTGACAGTTGGCCACTTAGCGAGACCCCATTGGCCGTTAAGGGTTGAGAGAAGCTTGCTGACGCCAGCAATTGCTTCGATTTGGCTTGGGTGCTCATAATCGAGCTTCTCGTCGAGTTCGTCAGCAGTCATCGGAGCTTTGTTTGCCTTAATGACACTAACGATTTCGTCGGTCTTGTTGCGAATGTCTTTTTCAGTGCCATATTCAGCAATACCGATGGCGCTATGATATTTGTCGTTTTCCGAGACGATGCTGAGAGCCGGAGAAATCTCGCCTAGGAAGCTAAATTCGGCTTTCTGAGTGGCGTTTGGCTCTTTGCCGAGGATTTTCTTTGCTAAGTCGTTGACGCGGGCGACGCGGCCCATTTCGGTAAGGTTACGAATAATTAATTTCTCTGCAGCTGGGAGATCTGCGATTTTGCCATCTTCGGCAGCAATTCTTAGACGGATGAGAATTGCTTTTTCGAGCTGGCGGACGCGTTCTCGTGTAATAGATAACATTTCGCCGATTTGTTCAAGTGTTTCTTTGTGGCCGTTGAGCCCAAATCGACGCGAGATGATTTCCCTTTCGCGCTCTTGCTCGATGATGTTTAGACTATTCGAGATTGCTTTGGCAATCGTTTCCGCATTGTTCATGATGCTGCCGTTTTTCCTTACCTTTCCGTCTATTTTATATTGTAATATGGCGACAATTTTTCAGTCGTCCTTATCTTATTATTTTAAATTTTAACACTATTTGTTTGTGTTGTCAACAAGCAAAGTATCTTTACTTAGTTATTATTATATCAGAATTTTGACTAGTAGCGAAAAAAAATTTAAAAAACTTTTAAACGCAAGCGAATTGTTATGTGATAATTGCGCTTATGATTATTTTTCGTAGTAAATGATAAGCTGTAGTTTTACGGATATTAAAAAATCATTTATAATTACTAGTAGATATAAGGAGGAGTGAAGTGTCAGACAAACGACAGAAAAAGCAAAAAGTAGTTATTATCGGTGCTGGTCCTGCCGGCTTAACGATGGCTTATGAATTACTTAAGGATGGTGGCGAGAAACAATATGACGTAACGGTCCTTGAGGGATCAAAGCAAATTGGTGGTATCTCGAAGACCGTAAAATATAAAGGCAATCGCATGGATATTGGCGGCCATCGTTTCTTCTCGAAAGATGAGCGAGTGATGAATTTTTGGGCTGATTTAATGCCAATTCAGGGTAAAAACTCTTTCGACGATAAGATTTTAAAGCGCGAAAAACCGCTCGTAAAAGGTGGCCCTGATCCAGAAAAGACTGACGATGTCATGTTAATTCGTCGCCGTGTGTCGCGCATCTACTATTTAAAGAAGTTTTTTGATTACCCTATCAGCATGAAGGCGCAGACTTTCAAAAATATGGGCTTAGGTCGTACGATGAAGGCTGGTTTTAGCTATGTTGGTTCTACTGTCCATAAGCGCAAGGAAGATTCGCTTGAGAATTTCTATATCAATCGCTTTGGCAAGGTGCTTTATAGTATGTTCTTTGAAAAATATACTGAGAAGCTTTGGGGGCGTCATCCGTCTGAAATTTCTGCTGACTGGGGCGCACAGCGTGTAAAAGGCATTTCTGTCCGTGCCGTAGTGAAGGATATGTTCAATAAGACTTTTGGTCGCAAGAAAAAAGACAATACCGAGACCTCATTGATTGAGGAATTCTGGTATCCAAAATATGGTCCAGGTCATCTTTGGGAGACGCTTGCAAAGCGCGTCAAGAAGATGGGTGGCGAGATTCTGATGGAACATCAGGTCGAGAATATCGTATTTGATAAGAAGGGTCAGATCAGCTCTGTTGTTTGTCGCGTTGATGGTAAGAAAAAGACAATTAAGGGCGACATCTTTGCGTCTAGCATGCCAATGAACGATTTGGTTGCGGCATTTACAGATGTAAAGGTACCAAAGAATATCAGCAAAATTGCTGCTGGTTTGCCGTTCCGCGATTTCATTACCGTTGGTGTTTTGGTTGATAAGCTCAACCTGAAGAATGAGACGAACATTCCGACGCTTGGCGACACGGTGCCAGACTGCTGGATCTATGTTCAGGAGCCTGAAGTAAAGATGCTTCGCATGCAGATTTTTAATAACTGGTCGCCATATCTGTTAAAAGATGCCAAGAATAAGGTTTGGATTGGTCTAGAATATACCTGCGAAGAAGGCGATAAGTACTGGAATATGAGCGATAAGGAGTTCATTGATTTTGCGGTCGACGAGCTCTGCTCAATGAATATTATCAGCAAGGATCAGGTCGAAGATACGCATCGTGAGCGCATCAAGAAGGCTTATCCTGCATACTTCGATACCTACAAAGATATCGACAAATTAATCGATTACGTCAACGGTATTGGCAACCTTTATTGTATTGGCCGTAACGGTCAGCACCGCTATAACAATATGGACCACTCGATGGTTACTGGAATGGAAGCGGCGAAGAATATTCGTGAAGGCATTGAAGATAAATCGAATGTCTGGAATGTAAATACTGATAAAGAGTATCACGAAACGAAAAGCAAATAATAACTAAAATATCCCGCTCGAATTGCGGGATATTTTTTATTTCTTTGTGGTTTTGCGCGTACGCTTAGCTGGGCGGCGCGTAGATTTCTTTGGTTTATTAGCTAGATACTCTTCAGCCTGTTCTTTAGTAACAGTTTTCGGATCGACGTCTTTCGGAATGCGAACAAAGTTGCGGCGGCCGGGACCTTTAACGTATGGGCCATAGGCGCCATTGATGATTTGAATTTCGCCCCAGTCTGCAATATAAGAGTCGCGCTTAGCTTCGTAGAGTGGCTCGGCCTCCTCGAGCGTAATCGTGTATGGGTCGAAATCTTTGAGCGGGATATTATATTTACCAGCTTTGAGATATGGACCAAAAGGACCGGCGGCAGCAATAATCTCGGCGCCATCCTTAGACTTTCCGAGAGCGCGCGGAAGCTGCGGTAAAGCGAGCTGCTTGAGGGCCTGTTCAAGCGTAACAGTCTTAACAGATTTGCGCTTTGGTAATGGTGCGAAACGAGGCTTTTTGCCGGTTTCTTTTTCGTTTTCGCCGAGCTGAATGAATCCGCCATTTTTGCCGACTTTAGCATAAATAGCTTCACCGGTTTCTGGGTCGTGACCGAGAAGGCGCGCATTATTGTAGCGTTCGATGCCCTCGCTAGCCAATACTTCATCATTGAATGGACTGTAGAAGTCGCGGAGCATCTTGACGCGGTCGAGCTTAGCTTCGGCGACAAGGTCGAGATCTTTTTCGATCATGGCAGTAAATTTATAATCGACGATATTTTTGAAGTGATCGACGAGAAAACCGGCGATAAGCTCGCCGATAGGAGTTGGGAGGAGTTTACCTTTATTTGCGCCAAATTTTTCGGTGACTTTTTCCTCGGTGATTTGGTTATTTTCGAGTTTGAATTCAGTTACTTGGCGCTCTTCGCCTTCGCTTTCACCCTTCTCGACGTAGCCGCGAGCTTGAATGGCGGTCATAATGGTCGCATAAGTGGATGGGCGGCCAATGCCGAGTTCTTCGAGCTTTTTGACGAGCGAACCTTCAGTATATCGTGCAGGCGGCTTAGCGTAATTTTGCTTGGCAATAATTGCGGATGCACTTAGCTTATCGCCGACAGCGACTTTCGGCAGCTCGCTGTCTTTGAAGCGGCCATAAACTTTAAGGAAGCCATCGAAAGTAATAACTTCGCCCTTCCCTTCAAAAATATATTCGGTTGGAGTGGAAATTTTGACGGTGGTTTTCTCGAGCTTAGCATCTGCCATCTGCGTAGCAAGTGCGCGAGCGCGAATAAGCGCATAGAGGCGTTTTTCGTAATCGTTCTTGCCGGCAACTTCGGTTTCAATATGAGTCGGGCGGATTGCCTCATGGGCCTCTTGAGCGCCAGCGGTCTTAGTCTTGAAATTGCGAGTTTTGACGTAGTTTTTGCCGTAGTTTTCTTCTACGTAGCCGGAAATACTGGCAATGGCCTGCTTCGAGAGATTTAAGCTATCGGTACGATGATAAGTAATGTGACCGGCTTGATAGAGGGCCTGGGCGGCCTGCATAGTGGTTTTGGCACTGTAGCCGAGCTTGGAGTTGGCCTCAATTTGCATAGATGCGGTCGTGAATGGCGGTTGCGGTTTGCGCTCTCCTGGCGTAGTTTCGACGGCCGATACGGTATATTCTGCGCCTACAAGCTTATTAAGGAAGGCTTTAGTTTGTTCTTCGTCCTCGAAATCGTGATTTAGATTGGCGGAAAACCCGAAATCGCCGGAGACTTTGTAGGTATATTTGCTGGCGAATTTTTCAATAGCTTGCTCGCGTTCGACGATAAGGCGGAGAGCTGGGCTTTGGACGCGACCAGCAGAGACGGCGCCTGGAACTTTCTTACGAACAACGCCGGAAAGATCAAAACCGACGAGCATATCGAGAGTCTGGCGCGCTTGTTGACTAGCGACCATATTCATATCAACGATACGTGGAGCCTTGATGGCAGCCTCTAGGGCCGGTTTTGTGATTTCATGAAAAGTAATGCGGGCAGTATCTTTTGGCAGGCCTAATACCTCGCAGAGGTGCCAAGAAATCGCTTCTCCTTCGCGGTCTTCATCAGTTGCGAGCCAGATTTTGTCGGCGGCCTTAGCGGCTTTCTTAAGATCGGCAATAATACTCTTGTGGCCAGGGTCAACTTCATAAGTGACGTCAAAAGTATTCTTGTCGACCTTTGTGTCCTTGCGAATATGCCCGACGCTTGCGAGCACAGTAAAATCACTACCGAGGTATTTCTCGATGGTGTGCGCTTTGGCTGGAGACTCTACTATTACCAAGTTCTTGCTCATTGCCATATTGTACCATATTCGTCAATTATGGAAAGTGATTACGTTATTATTGATTTTCATATATAATATAAGTATTACCATTTTTAAAAGGGTCATAAAATGATAAAAAATCTTTCCCCTTCTCTAAAGAAGAGGCTCCTAGTCCTGCCTATAATAGGTGTGGCTAGTGCGGTTATTAGTGTGACAATTGCGTATAGTCAAGACCGTTCGGTCATGAATAACGTTTTTGAGCTCGCAGGATATCATACGATATATACAGAAACATTTGATGCCCCGATGAACTGGAGCACTTGCGAGACGATTCCGAAGACTATAGCGATTACGAATGATATCGCTTCGACTGGCGATATTGCGGTTCGTATTAAGCTAGAGGAACAATGGATTGCGTCAGATGGCGTAACGGAGCTGCCACTCAAGTCGCCTACCTCTAACAAGACGATGGCGATTATAAACTTCGCGGATAATTCTGGCTGGGAGAAACAAGGAAGCTATTATTATTACGGCAATGATTTGGCAAAAGGGGTTAGTTCGAGTTCTTTGATGACCGGCGTGACTTTGAACTGCGATGCAAATATTGATACTACCGATACAGCCGCCTCAGATGCGGATAGTCTATATTCGGGTGCGACTTATCGTCTAAAAATTACAGCTCAATCAATTAAAGCGGACTTGAAGGATAGCTGGGACGGAGAGCTCGCCGAGATTATTGCGAAGCAAGAGAATCATTTAGGCAATTATGAGATTAAGTTTAATACTGGCGCTAAGAAAAGTAATAGCACTTCAGAGGCGAACGGTAACGGTGTTAATAAATATACGGAAAAAGGTAAGGATATTTATTACTTCCGCGGCGAGATAGATAATAATAATGTTATCTGGGCGAATAAGTGTTGGAAGATGATGCGTACGACTTACACGGGCGGCGTGAAGATGATTTATAACGGCGATCCGAGTGAAGTAGTTGTTGATGGTCGGACTACTCAGCAATGTAATGCAGTCGACGAAGATGCGGTTATTAGCTATGGCGGAGAGAGCGAGTTTTCTTATAACTTAGACGATAATTCTCCGACATATATTGGCTATATGTATGGTGAAGCATATCCTATTGAGGGGAGATGTATGTATCGAGGCTGTATTTATGGAAGAGGTATTAATTATGATTCGAACACTGGAATGTATACCTTGACTAGTACTTATACTATTCCAGACAATGAATGGAGCAATAATTACAGTAGAATTTCGTCGACCTATGAATACTCTTGCTTGTCCACTTCTCAGACGACCTGCTCTACGGTTTATTATGTGTTATATGCGTCTTCGACTACGGAATATGGAATAAATATATCCGGTGTTCCCGATGTTGATACGGCAGTGGATAGGATGTTTGCGAATAATAATGACTCTAGTGCGAAAATAGCAGTCGAAGGGTGGTTTGAACAGAGTGGGGTGAGCAGCCATGAGAGCGATCTTGAAGATGCGATTTATTGTAACGATAGAAGATTATATGGAGGAAGTTTGACTAGTGTTTATGGTTTAGAATACGCAGCTTCTAGACGTCTATATCCTCAATCGTCTTCATATGTTGGAACTTTTCATCCGGATTTAGATTGCGAGAAGCGTGATGCATTCACGAAGGATGACAATATTAATGGCAACGCGAGTTTGTCTCATAAAATAGGATTGCCTACTGCGGACGAATTTACTTTAGCGGGCGTTAATACTAATACTAATACCGGTTATTCAGGCAATTATCTTAGAAATAGCGAATCGGTTATGTCGATGACGCCTCGCTCGTATGGATTGCAGGACCTTGCTTCGTGGGTGGCGGTTATGAGCGATTATGCTATTCCGACGGGAAATAGTAGAGATTATTCTGTTAAAAAGAAAAGAAAGATTCGCCCGGTCGTTTCGCTAAAAGCTCGTATGGAAGTTGCGGGTGGCTCAGGTCTGAAGACGGATCCATATATTATTGAATAAAATTAAGCGTCAAAAAACCCCAGGTAAGGGTGGGCATCACCTGGGGTTTTTAAACCCTTTAAACACACCTTTGATGGTACCGGAAGACGGAAGCGCGACCCACCTCACACAAATGGGGTCCGCCGGTTT
>CAMKFS010000013.1 GCA_946411935.1 uncultured Candidatus Saccharibacteria bacterium
GCTTCCGCCAGAACCTTCTTGGTAAGCGTGTTGACTACTCTGGTCGTTCCGTGATCGTCGTCGGCCCAGAACTTCGCATTAATCAGTGTGGCCTTCCAAAGCAGATGGCGCTCGAGCTCTTTAAGCCATTTGTGATTTCCTGGCTCATCAAGAATGAATATGCAAACAATATCCGTTCCGCTTCTCGTCTCATTGAGCAAGGCGAAACGATTGTCTGGGATGCTCTCGACGAGGTAATTGATGGCAAGTATGTTCTCTTGAACCGTGCTCCATCTCTTCACCGTCTTTCCGTTCAGGCCTTCCAACCTAAGCTCGTCGATGGTAAGGCAATCCAGCTCCATCCGCTTGTCGCAAACGGTTTTAACGCCGACTATGATGGCGACCAGATGGCTGTTCACCTTCCACTTTCTGCTGAGGCACAAGCTGAGGCACGTGAGCTTATGGCAGCAGGCAAGAACTTGCTCAAGCCAGCAGATGGCGCTCCAGTTCTTTCGATTACGCAGGACGTCGTTCTTGGTAGCTACTACCTTACCTACGATAAGCCATCCGCACAGGGCGAACGCAAGACTTATACTAGTGTCTACGAAGCAGAGCTCGCTTATGATATGGGTCTCATCCAGCTTCAGACTCCTATTCGTGTCCATACGAAGGGCGTTAAGCGTGATACTACCCTCGGTCGCGTCTTCTTTAACGAGATTCTTCCAAAGGAATATCCATATGATAATGAAGTTCAGAACAGCAAGCACCTCAAGAAGGTCATGGCTGACATTCTCGATCAATTTGGTGACGAAGTAGCTGTCCAGACCGCTGATGCAATCAAGGATCTCTCCTTCAAATATGAAACGGTCGCTGGTATTTCTACCTCCAAGGACGATTACCCAGATTATCCAGAAGTAGAGAACATGATTGCCGAAGGTGAAGGCCGCGCTGCTGCTATTTCTCAGCAGTATGACGAAGGTCTCCTTACTGAAGATGAGCGTTATCGCCTCACGGTTGATTCTTGGCGTAAGGTTGACGATGAAATCGCTCAGCACGTCAAAGACAACCTTGCTGGTCTCGATACGAACATCTCCATTATGACCAACTCTGGTGCTCGTGGTTCCGCAGGTAACATTAAGCTTGCATCTGCTACGATTGGTATCCAGGTGGACGTTAACAACCGCGAGATTGAGCTTCCAGTCAAGTCATCCTTCAAGAAAGGTCTCTCGACACTCGAATCCTTCATCGCTACTCGTGGTGCTCGCCAGGGTCAGGTTTCTACGGCACTTCGTACTGCAGACTCCGGTTACCTTACTCGCCGTCTCGTCGATGTCTCTCAGGACGTCTTCACGGTTGAGACTGAGGCGGAGGATCCAGGTTTCCGCATCTATAAGAGTGAGACTGAATATACCGGCATCGGCTTCGCTGATCGTATCTATGGCCGCTACAGCGCTGAGCCAGTAGAGAAGTACGGTCTCGAAACTGACCAACTCATCAGCCATGAGATGGCCGCTCAGCTCGAAGCTGACGATGGGATTGATAGCCTCAAGATTCAGAGCATCCTTACGACTGAATGTGTCGACGGTGTTCCACGCAAGGCTTACGGTATTGATATGTCTACCCGCCAGCCAGTTGCTTATCATGAGCCAATTGGCGTTATCGCTGCACAGTCCGTTGGTGAGCCTGGTACTCAGCTTACGCTCGATACTAAGCACTCCTCTGGTCAGGCAGGTTCCGGTGCTATCTCTCGTGGTCTTCCACGTGTTGAGGAGCTTCTCGAAGCTCGTACGCCAAAGGGTCAGGCTTACATTGCTACTATCTCTGGTCTCGTTTCCACTTGGGAAGAAGGTCGCTATAACATCGTTCAGGTTACCCCTGAAGCTGGCAAGACTGAGCACTTTGCTCTTGATGGTCGTAAAGCCAAGGTTAAGGATGGCGCTAGCGTAAAAACTGGTGCAGTTATTGCAAGCAAGGCTAAGGGCGCAGAGCCAATCATCGCTCCGTTCGACGGCGTTGCAGAGCTTACTAAAGATGAGATTATTCTCGTCGCGAACGCGGGCTCTCCAGTTAAGGTTTCTGTTCCACAAGATTATGCTCTTACTGTTAAGGATGGCGACCATGTCGAACCAGGCGATCGCCTATCTGAAGGTTCATTGAATCTCCAAGATCTCATGAAGTACAAGGGCATTGAAGAGACTGAGCGCTACATCTTGAATGATATTCTCGCAATCTATGCTGCACAGGGTCATGAAATCTCTGCAAAGCACCTCGAGATTATTATTCGCCAGATGTTCTCTCGTGTTATGATTGACGAACCTGGCGATACAGAATTCGTTACTGGCGACGTCGTCTCTCGTGCTGCGGTTAACGAAGCTAACAGCAAGGCTCTCGCAGAAGGTAAGAAGCCAGCAGAGTATACCCGCATCTTGCGCGGTATCTCGAAGGTCTCGATCGACTCCGACTCCTTCCTCTCGGCTGCATCCTTCCAGGATACGACACGCGTTCTCATCTCAAGCGCTATTTCTGGTCGCGTCGACCACCTCAAGGGCTTGAAGGAAAACGTGATTATCGGCCGCAAGATTCCTGTAGGTACTGGCGTCGAATCGCTCGCCGAATATACTGGCAGCGAAGACGAACCTACCGAGGCCGAAATCGAAGAAGCTATCGAAAATATCTAATCGATAAACTTCATAATAAATACCCATCCCGTCAGGGGTGGGTATTTTGTTGTAAAGTGTTCTTGCTCTTGACAAAATAAGACGCTTGTGGTATAATGAACGAAGAGTTGTTCTATTTGTGTGAGAAAGGGGTGATGTTATGGATAGAACGCTTGAACGTAAGGGGTTTAATACTCTGATAGGACTGCTATTTGTAATAGCTTTAATAAGCTCTGCGCTGCTGGTAAAGTATGCAGCTAAGTATTTTGCGAGTTGGGGAGTCTTTTCGCTCCTCTTGATATATGTCGCAATTGCTGGTGTTGGGGTTATGATTTCTCGCGAATCACTTGATCCTAGGGTAACGATTGCTGGATTTATGCTCGTTATGATTCCGGGTGGAATTGCATTATCGAGGCTATTCTCAGCGCTTGGCTCAACACTGATCGCGCATGTATTGTCGATCACTATCGCATCAACGATCGTAATGACTGTTGTCGCTAACGTAGCTCCAAGAATTTTCAAAGTGCGAAAATATATGATATGCACAAATATCATAGCAGTAGTCGCGCTAGAGATTATTAGCAAAGAGGCCGGTTGGTGTCAGATGAAGTTTATGTCGATGCTTATTGCGGGTTTATTTAGCTTATATGTCTGCTACAACTGGTCTTTGGCTCAAGGTTACGAACGCACGATTAGTGCCGCTACAGATACTTGCGCAGAATTTTACCTGAGGCCAATCTGGCGAATTCGTGATTTAATAGTAGTTCGTGAAGAGGAGGATTAAACCATTGCCCTCGTGTTTTAAGACACGGGGGTATTTTTTATGCTAAAATAGAAATAGATTTAGTGGAGGAGATTTTTCATGGACGACTTTGATTATTTACGCAACGGTGACGTATATCTCGATTCGGCATGTCAATCGCTCCGCCCGCGTCCAGTAATTGACGCTTTAACTCGTTATTATACCGAGCATAATTCTTGCGGTGAGCGCGTTAAATATGCTTGGGGTCGTAAGACTGATGAGCTCGTCGAAGACACTCGTGCGGCGATTCTGAAATATCTGAAGCTCAAGGGCAAAGATTATTCTGTTTCCTTCACGCTGAATACGACCTATGGCATCAATTTGCTTTTGCAACAGTTCAAGCCTGGCTTATTTAAGAAAGTTATGACCTCTGATATCGAGCATAATTCGCCGTTTCTTGCGACAATGTCATTTGCGAAGCGTTTTGGTGTCCCGCGTGAGATTATGGAGCGTGAGCGCGATGGTTCGATTCGGCTTGAGAATTATGATTTTACAAAGGCGCTCGTTGTCGTGAATGCAGCTTCAAATATTGACGGCCGCAAGCTTCTCAACCTCAAGGAACTTGTAAAAACTGTGCATAGCAAGGGTGGCGTAATCATTGTTGATGCCGCACAGGCGCTAGCGCACTCTTCGGATATTCTTGAGAAGACTGAAGCGGATGCGATTTGTAGCTCCGCCCACAAGATGTATGGTCCGTCACTTGGATTGATGATTGTTCGCCGTGATCTCTTTAATAAGATCGAGACTAGTTTTATTGGTGGCGGTATGGTCGACGATGTCGAGCAGGACAAGTATCAGCTCTCCGCTGAATCGCCGAATCATGCTTATACAAAATTCGAATCCGGTCTTCAGGCTTGGGGCGAAATTGTCGCTTTCGGTGAGGCGATTAAGTGGCTCGAGAAACGTAGTAAAGCAGACAAGAAAAATCTTGCCGACTGCGCGCAACGTCTCTTTGATTTTCTGAAATCGCAGCCAAAAGTTCATCTAATTAATGAAGAAGCTAATCCTACTATGTCCTTCTATATCGAAGGTCTCGATTCGCATATGCTTGGCGCCGCTCTTAGCAATGAGGGAATTATGGCGCGCACCGGCTACTTCTGCGTGCATTATTATCTAGATCACAAGATGCATTATCCGCCGCTAATCCGCTTCTCATTCGGCTATCACATTCGCCCATCTGATATCGACAAAACTATTGAAACACTCGAAAGGATTCTTGCTTAATGGTCTGTATTGCTGCCTTTATTATTCTTTGTCTTATGTCGGTCATTGTCGGCTTTCTTTCGATTTTTCGCCGCGACATCGGCAAGCGCTGGTGGAAGACTTTCAAGAAATCGTGGGGTTGCGTTGGCAAGCGTATTACTTTGCAAAAATGTGAGACTGGCTTCAAGGAAGATATCAAGAATTCGATTCTGAGTAAAGTAATCGTAAAGAAACCGCATCTCGTCAAACCGATTTCGGTCGGAATTGAAGTCGCGTCAGTTTTAATCGTACTCATTACAGTTTGGTCGCTCGTCGAAGGCGCGAAAGCTGGGCTTGCGCTTTGGTCGCTCGGTACCTGTAATGTTCAGCGCCCAGAGGCTTGCTCGCTCGGCGCCGAAGTATGTAGCATTGACGGCGATTCTGGTCCAAAGAATCCAATCGAGGCGGTTGGCTATTGGTTCTCGGATTGGGGCGAGATTTTTTCGGCAATCCCGGACAAATTCCGCGACTGGGAGCACGAGGATCTCGGTCTAAAGGGAATGATGTCTATCGCAAACGATAATGCTGAAACAAAAATAGCGATTGATATTCTCGATCCGGGCTGTTCGGTATGTTTGCAATCATTCCGTACTCAGCTCGAGACTGGCTTCTTCGATAAATACAATGTTCAACTTATTCCATTCCCAATTCAGGACGGCGAAGGCAAATTTAAGTTCAAGAATTCTGAGTTAATTGTGCGTTATCTTCATGCTGCAATTATGCAGGGCGTTCCAGAAAAGTTCTCTGGCGACAAATCTCCTGCTTTCGAAATAATGAAACGCATCTATACTGAGAAGAGCGACAACAAACGTTCTTATCAGACGGAATTCAATGAATATTATTCGGCTGACGAGGCAGAGAAAAAGCTGGTTGCCTGGCTAGAAGAATTCGGTTATGATAACAAGGGACGCTCGGAAATAGCTGAGCGTGCCAAGTCTGATGAGGTGACGAATATTATTCGCGAGAATAACGACATTGTCACCAATAATATCCACGCAAAGGGTATTCCGACGACGATTTATAACGGAACTAAACATACAGGAGCATACAAAGAATAATGGAGTGGTATCAGTCCTTCTGGCTCGGCTTAACGCAAGGCGTTACGGAATTTATTCCTGTCTCGAGCTCGGGGCATCTCGAAGTAATGCAGCAAGTTCTCGGTGGCCGCAGTGCGGATTTTCACCTATTTTTGGAGTTCATTAATCTTGGCACATTGCTTGCGCTCCTGATTTTCTACCGCAAACGCATCTGGCAAATTATTGTCGATATTTTCGTTAATCATAATTTTCGTCTGGCAATCAATGTAATTATTACGACGATCCCGGCCGTTATTGCTGGACTACTTCTCTCTGATATTATTGAGAGCTCATGGTTCTTCTCGAATATGATTGTGATTGCTTGCGCAATGGCATTAATCGGTATAGCGATGCTTGCGATTGATCGTTTGCCGAAGATGTCGAAGCTAAAGAGCGAGAACGAGTTGACGAAGCCACGCGCCTTGATGATTGGTCTTGCGCAATGCGTTGCTTTAATTCCGGGTACTTCGCGCTCGGGCTCGACTATTGTTGCTGGCCGCCTGACTGGCCTGGATAGCAAATCTGCTGCCGACTATTCATTCCTTGCTAGTATTCCAATCATGCTTGGCGTAATGGCAAAGAGCATGATATCTAGCTCCTCGCGCGAATATATTGCGGCAAACTGGCAGATGCTTGCGCTCTCGAACGCGATTGCTTTCGTCTCGGGTCTGATTGCGATTTACTTTGTTATGAAATATCTCCGCAAGAAGAACTCGCTTAAGCCGTTTGGTATTTATCGTATTGTCTTGGCTTTGATTATTATTGTCTTTGAGTTGCTTCGATAGCGCAAACTATTGACATTGTGGTAAAATATTGTTGTGAATATAGATAAGATTCGAAATTTTTGTATCATTGCGCATATTGACCATGGCAAGTCTACGCTTGCTGACCGTATGCTTGAGTTGACTGGCACGGTTGCAAAACGCGAGATGAAGTCTCAGTTGCTCGACAGTATGGAGCTTGAGCGCGAAAAGGGAATTACGATTAAACTTACCCCTGCCCACATGCAGTACAAGGGCCACATTTTGAATCTTATTGATACGCCAGGCCATGTCGACTTTTCTTATGAGGTTTCTCGTAGTCTTCAGGCGGTTGAGGGTGCCATTCTTGTTGTTGACGCGACGCAGGGTATACAAGCTCAGACGCTCGCAAATGTTTATCTCGCGCTTGAACAGGATTTAAAGATAATTCCGGTAATTAATAAGATTGATCTTCCAGCTAGCGATGTTCCGCGCGTTTCGGCCGAGATTATTAATTTACTTGGCTGTGACGAATCGGAAATTATCAAGGTTTCTGCTAAAACTGGAGAGAACGTCGACCAGGTCCTCGATGCAATTATTGACCGCGTCCCCGCTCCGGCGAAAAGCGACTCGAATGAACTCAAAGCATTGATTTTTGATTCGTATTTTGATGATTATCGCGGCGTTGTGCTCTATGTTCGAATATTCGAAGGTAGCCTACCGAAAAATGCCAATATTCATATGATGGCGACTGGCTCGAACGATATTGCGCTCGAAGTTGGTGTGCTAAATCCAAAGATGTCGCCGCAGAGCGAGCTTACGACTGGCGAAATTGGCTATATTGTTACGAACCTAAAAGCTACTCGCGAAGCAAAAGTTGGCGATACGGTTACTCTTACGAAAACTCCGGCAAAAACTGCGCTTCCGGGCTATAAAAATGTTCATCCATTTGTTTACGCAGGATTCTTCCCAGTTAGCAATGATCAATATAAGGACTTAAAGGATGCGCTCGAGAAACTTGCTCTTAGTGATTCGGCTCTGCAATTTGAACCCGAAAATTCGCCCGTGCTCGGTTTCGGTCTTCGAATCGGTTTTCTCGGCCTTCTTCATATGGATATTATTCGCGAGCGTCTGGAGCGCGAGTTTAAGCTCGATCTCATTGTTACGAATCCGTCGACCGACTATCATGTCACCTTAACGACTGGCGAGGAATTAGACATTCGCTCCGCTTCGGACTTGCCTGACATTACGCGCGTGGCGGAAATTCGAGAGCCTTGGGCAAAGGGCGAGATTATTACGCCGAAGGAATTTATTGGATCAATTCTCGAATTGATCGTTAGTAAACGCGGTATTCAGAAGAATATTTCTTATATCGATACGCGCGCCGTGATTGATTTTGATGCTCCGATGGCTAATCTGCTTACTGACTTTTATGACCAGCTAAAATCTGCAACGAGCGGCTATGCTTCATTTAATTATGAACTTGGCGGTTATCAAGCCGAGGATCTTGTCCGTATTGATTTTCTTGTTGCTGGCGAGCATATCGACGCACTTAGCGTCATGGCGCATCGCAGCGAGGCGGATGCAATTGGCCGCAGTGTTACGAAGAAACTCAAGGAAGTTATTCCGCGTCAAAACTTCGAGGTTGCTCTTCAGGCAGCAATTGGTGCGCGCATCATTGCACGTGAGACCCTTGGCGCCTATCGTAAGGATGTTACGGTCAAGATTCATACTGGCGACCGCGACCGTAAGGCGAAGTTGATGGAGAAGCAAAAACGCGGCAAAGCTCGTATGAAGCGCTTTGGCAAAGTCGACATCCCGTCAGATGCCTTTACTGTAATGCTCAAAAGAGACTAATTTTTACTGTTTTAGGAACATACGGAGCCGACGAGGCGAGTGCGAAGCGGCGCTCGCCCGTAACGACGGGCCGAGCGAACGCTGTTTCCAAAAATAGTAAAAATTAGTCTTTGTTTGTGAATTTCAGTAACTCGTCTATGACGGAATTAAAGACTTCGTCGCGAGTGCCGATAGCGTGGACTGGAATTAGGAGGCCTTCGCCCCGGTAAGTTTCAATCACTGGCATAGTTTTTGTAATAAATTCATTAATTCGGTTGTCGAGAATGCGTTTTTCGCGGTCATCGCTGCGTTCACCGCGGTCGCCGGAAATTTTTGCTGCATCCCAGCGTTGTTTTGCTTCGTCTTCGGAGATATTTAACAAAACCACAGCCTTAATCTCGTGACCGCCATCACGAGCCGCCTTCATGATATCGATTTCCTCGCCTTCCCAGCGACCAACGCTACTTAAGACGAGTGGGAAATCTTTCAGCTCTTCGCGTCCAAAATATGGCATGATAATTTTTTTGAAAGTTTCAGTTGGCGCAAGATTGCCAGCGGCGAGATCCTTTGCGAGATCCTTGTCATTAGATTCGGCGGCACGAAGAATTAGACCAGAACTTAGGAACTTTGCTCCAAGCAAATCCGCAAGCCTCAATCCTACAGTATCTTTGCCTGAATATGGCAAACCAAATACATTTATGCTGCCAGTGCCGAGCCATTCTTTGATTTTTGCGATTTTTTCGTCCATTACCGTAATTACTCCGTGTTAATCTTAAGCATTTTTAGTCTATTTATGATAATATTGTATCATGGACGAGAATAATCTTGGTGGGCAAAACCCAGAGCTAGACCAAAGCGCAGCAAATCCAGAGCAGGCTGAGCAAGATAATCAGTCGAAGCTCGATAAACTCATGCAAAATAATCCATTTTTAAAGATTAGTCAGGGCAATTATCAGAATGTCCAAACTCAGAGTGTGATTAAATCTACTCGCGAGGAGGCTAATGAAAAGCTCGCTCAGATTAATGCCTATAATGCCGAGATTCAGCGTCAGCAAAAACTTGCCGAAGAGGCAGCGAAGGCGAAGCGCACTGGTATTTATATTGTGATTGGGATCTTTTTTGCCGTCGTCCTTGCGGCCGGTATTTGGCTCGCAGTCAATGCGATTATTGCCTCTACGCAGAATGGCGTTCAGACGGATGGTCCAAAAGTAGAAGAAGGCCCTGCCGAATATGGCAAAGTTGAAGGCTATCGTTGTAAGAACGAAAAGTGCGAGAAGGTCGTAGAGATATCCGAGGGGAACATTCTTATCCGCGACGGCGCAAGCTTCTTCTTGTATGATATTAAAGAAAAGAAGGCTTCGCTTACGACGATTCCGGAAAATGATTACCATGCTGTTGTGCCATTTGTATGGGGCGGTAAATCATACTTCGTCTTAGATCCAGAATCTTCGCAATCGGCGCTCTATTCCGTCACCGACAACCGTCTGGTTACTGAATTTGCTTATGACGAGTTTTTCTATGATACAACCGCCGCACAGTATTCCGAAATGGGCTGGGCTGAGGGGCAATATATTGTAGCCAAGTCCAACGGCCTCTATTGTCTCATTCAGCTAAGCAATGGTAAGGAAATAATTCGTGGCGCAAAGCGTGTCTTTGTTCATGATAAATATTTCTATGGCTATGAGTCGGACGGCACAATTCATATTTACACGAGTAGCGATAAGAAGATTATCGTCGCGAAAACTACAGATTCGGTCTTTACTGATGGCAGTCATATTATCGTAATCGACGAACGAGGCGGTTATCGTGCCTACGATTATAGCGGGGAGGATACTGATGATTCGGCGATTCTTGAATATCTTTCTGGTGTTGATAGCGAAAAGTTAGTATCGGTCCTTACGCAAAATAATAGCTACTACAGAATCCCAGCAAACAACTAAAGCTAGCAGACCTTGCCAAAGAGTGCTAAAAAGCGTAAAATATAGGGCAAGATGACAGATCGTCAAAGAGAAATATTATTTGCAATTATTGAGGAATATGCGGAGCTTGCTACGCCGGTAGGTTCAGTAACGCTCGCGAAGCTTTTTGATTGTTCATCGGCAACAATCCGCGCCGAGATGGGCAAGCTTGAGCAGATGGGCTATATTATGCAGCCGCATACTTCGGCTGGTCGAATTCCTACGGATGCCGGCTATCGTTTATATGTGAACGCCCTCCAGGAGGATCTTGATCAGAGTATCGACAAGCCAAAAGCACTCGAGCCAGAGAACAAGTCCGACCGTACAGCCAAGGCACTCGCGACACGTATCCAGGCGCAGACGCGTGCCGATTATGCGATCCGCACTGCGGTCGATAGTCTCGTCGAGCTCACTGGCAACCTCGGCCTGGCGACGATTGGCGATCAGCTTTATATTTCTGGCTTCGGCGGACTCTTCGCGCAGCCAGAATTTATTCAGAATGCTCAGGTTCAGGCTGTTGGCAAGCTGCTCGACAATATTAAGCCGTGGCTACAGGAAGTTCAGCCAAACGAAGCAATTAATGTCTATATCGGATCTGAGAATCCAGTTGGCAAGGCGTCGAATGTCTCTTTGATTATTTCGCGTTTTCGTTCTCCGTATTCCGATCGTAGCTATATCGGTGTGCTTGGTCCAACGCGCCAATCTTACAAGCGCGTAATGTCGCTCGTTCGCCATGCTGGTTTAATGTTAGAGGAGGTATTATATGAAGAATGATGATAAAAAAGCTGAAGTTCCACCAACCGCAGAATCGAAGCTCAATGCCAGAGAAGATGGCTCTGCCGGTAGCGTTACGTCAGAAGAGATGGGTGAGGCGACGATTGAGGCAGCACAAGTAGATGAATTGACGAAAGATTTGCAGCGTACGCGTGCGGATTTTGAGAATTTCCGTCGCCAATCCGAGATTCAGAAGGAACACTATGCTGCGGTCGTAAAAAATGCCACAATCATGAAATTTTTGCCTCTTCTCGATGATATTGATCGTGCGATTGCCGCCAATGAATCATTAAAGCCGCTCGAAAAGAGCCTCACTAAGACGCTAAAGGAGCTCAAGCTCGAGCGCGTTGAGAGCAAAGCTGGCACTGCCTTTGATCCAGATATCCATGATGCAGTAATGGTTGAGGGTGACGGCGACAAGGAAGTAATTGCAGAGACCCTTCGTGCCGGTTATCGCTATGAAGGTGAGTTGATTCGTCCGGCACTCGTCAAAGTTGAAAAGAAATGAAAATCTCCGTAATTACACTATTTCCAGAGATGTTCGATAAGGTTTTTAACCAGTCGATGCTTTGGAAGGCGCAGGATCGAGGGCTAGTTGAGTTCGAAATGATTGATCTACGTCCGTTTGGCCTTGGCCCACGTCATCAGGTTGACGATACTCCATATGGTGGTGGTGATGGTATGCTTCTGAAACCTGAGCCAATTTTTGCTGCCGTCGAAGATGCAAAAACTCGCAACCCTGATGCAAAAGTTGTCTTAATGACGCCGAAAGGGCGCATTTGGGACCAGCCGCGCGCTGAGGAATTTGCGAAATCCGGCGAGAATTTTATCTTCATTTGTCCACATTACGAAGGCTACGATGAGCGCATTTTGACTCTTGTTGATTATCAGATTTCGATTGGCAAATTTATCCTTACTGGCGGCGAATTGCCGACTATGACCGTAATCGATTCGATTGTTCGTCTCATCCCGGGTGTACTCGGAGGTGAAACTAGCGCTGAGATCGAGAGCTTCTCGGATGGAGACAACTATGAATATCCACAGTATACGCGCCCGGCTGAGTTTCGCGGTATGAAAGTGCCGGAAGTTCTTCTTAATGGCAACCATGGCGAAATTGCCAAATGGCGTGCCGAAAATGCTCCGACCATGCCAGCAGAATAGAGGTGGCGGGGCTCCTGCTATTGAAAAAATCGATAAAGTATGATATAATAATAGAGTTATAAACGATTAGCGTTTTTTGATGCTCTTTTATAAAAACGCATAGTATTCTAGCCAATCATGAGAAAGGGGGAACCGAGGCTAGCGGGCATTCAGAATGAAGGTAAATCTTCAAGCCAATGCGGACTATTTATCGTCCGAGTATTTATTGCATCAATTTGCCAGATTTGTTGAGAACTCAAGTCCAAATGATTCATTTTTTTTCGGAGATGAGGAATGTTATGAGAAAGGACTTAAACTAATCCGCTTTAATGACGATGGCGGATTTGATGAGGCTTACGCTCGCAAGAAAAAAGCCTATAAAAAATGGAAGGACTACGATAGCATCGTTTGGGCTATAAGGACGAGAGGTGGCTTCGTTTTCTTGACGGACAAGAAGGAGTTTTATCGCACGATAAAAGCGCCATTTACTCCGGTCCATGTGGAACCAATGGAACTTTCTGTGGGCGCAAAGTTGCTGTCTGGAGTTGAGGCGGATTCGCTGATCAGTAGCAGATATCATGGCGCAAAATGGTGGCTTCACTGCGAGGATAGAAGTATCCCGAGTAGCACGCGGAGTTTATTTGAGCGCGTTATGCTTTGTCCGGCCGGCAGCATGAGGCTTCAATATCCGAACCTGGAACTTAAAATCATGGTCAAGGACAAAGATGGTAAGACGAAGATTATTCCAGATGCAGTCTTACTTACTATGCTTAATAATAATGAGGTAGTCGTGACTTCTTTAAAAGAAGGGCCAATCATTCTAAAGAAAGACGATTGCGATCATTAGTCAATCAGCCCGCGCGTTTTGTGCGGGCTTTTTGCTGCCCGAATAAGCTATAATATAGCTATGGATTTGGCGAGGCCAATTGAGGAGGTCAAAGGTATTGGACCAAAGACGGCCGAAGTTTTGAATAAGGCCGGTATTTTTACGCTTCGCGACCTGGTTTATCATTTGCCGCGTGACTATGAGAATTTTCAGCAGGCTCAAAATATTGCCGATTTGAAGCCCGGAAAAGCGACTGTTCGTGCTCGTGTTGAGTCGATTACTTCGCGTCGCCTTCGTGGGAGGCTTACATTGACAGAGGCAACTTTACGAGACAAGACTGGCGCTATTAAGGCCATCTGGTTTAATCAGCCTTACCGCGCCAAGCAATTTACCGAGCACCACGAATATTATTTTAGTGGCGAAATGAAGCTAAGTTACGGCCGCTACCAGCTTCAAAATCCGTCGGCTATCCAGAGCGATGAGTATGATGCGCCGACCTCGGATAAGATTCAACCGATTTATCCGGCGCGCGGCAGCATTAAATCGCCAGATTTCAAGAAATTCTTAAAGTCGATGCAGGATAATATTGCACTCATTCCAGATATGATTCCAAACTACAAAGGACGTGCCGATGCGCTTCTAGATGTACATTTTCCGGATTCGATTGAACAGGCGAAAAAAGGACGCGAATATCTCGCCGTCGAGGAGTTATTTTCATTGCTGCTCGCTGCTCGCCTCAATCGCGAGGAGAATCAGAAGCTTCACACTGCGCCAATAGAGGCGGATATGACGAAGTTTAAGCAATTTATCGAAAAATTACCGTTCAAATTGACGAATGCGCAGCGTTTGGCGACCTGGGAAATTATCCAAGACATGAATAATGAAATTCCGATGAACCGACTCTTGCAGGGAGACGTCGGCTCGGGCAAGACAATGGTTGCGGCGCTCAGCAGTTTCGTGGCGGCAAATGCAGGTTTTCAGACGGCACTTATGGCGCCGACGGAGGTGCTCGCAACGCAGCATGCTGAATCACTCAGCAAGCTCTTTGGCGACAAGCTTCGTATTGCGCTCTTGACTGGTTCGACGAAACGAAAACCGGAGCTTAAAAAACATATTAAGGCTGGCGAGGTTGATCTTGTAATTGGAACGCACGCTTTGATAACCGACGATACGCAGTTTAAGAATCTTGGGCTCGCGATTATCGATGAGCAGCATCGTTTCGGTGTAGCGCAGCGTCAGAAATTGCTTGCCAAAGCACATACAATGCCGCATCTTCTTTCGATGACGGCTACGCCGATTCCGCGCTCATTGCAGCTGACGATTTTTGGCGATCTTGCCGTCTCGGTCCTTGATGAACTGCCGGCCGGCCGTCAGCCAATTACGACTAAAATCGTTTCGCCAAGCAGCACAAAGCAGATGTGGGATGCAATCGAGAAAGAACTTGAAGCAAAACATCAGGCCTACTATATCTGCAAAAAGATTGACGACAAGGGCGAAAGCGAATTAAAGTCAGTTAAATCTGAAGTTCAGAAAATATCTCACCGTTTTCCGAATTATAATGTCGCTTATTTGCACGGCAAAATGAAGCCGGCCGAAAAAGACGAAATTATGACGCTCTTTGCGAATGGCGGAATCGATATTCTTGTCAGTACGACCGTTGTCGAAGTTGGCGTTAACGTGCCGAATGCGACTGTGATGGTGATTGCGGATGCGGATCAGTATGGTCTTAGCCAGCTTCATCAGCTACGAGGTCGTGTGGGTCGTGGTAGCGCCGCAAGCTATTGTTATCTCGTTAATTCAACGTCTGATAGCCCAACTCGGCGCCTACGTGAAATCGAGCATTCACAAGATGGTTTTTATCTCGCCGAAGTTGACCTTAAGTTGCGTGGACCAGGCGAAATATATGGCGCTTTGCAACATGGCGCAATGGACCTTCGGATTGCCTCGATTACGGACACAAAATTAATTCATCAAGCTGACAAGCTAGTGAAGGACTTCCGCAAAAACGCTTACGATATGCTAGAATATAAAGAGCTAAGCGCGACTGTTCGAAAGTATCAACGCTTAACTACTCTTAATTGATTATGTACGCAACCCTAGATATTATTAAAGGCTCGAAGCGCTCCGGCAGACTAATCGGCGTTCATCAGAAACTCGACAAAGCCGCCCGCCTGCTTCTTACGCAAGAACTTGGACGCGAGGCGCGTATTTTTCCGAGCATCGAAAAAATTCTCTATTTTGAAGGGACACGTGGGCCTGATGGTTTAAAGACAAAATCTCCTGGTGTCGATGAGCCGGAGCATTTTATCCAGCCCGACAAGGACGATGGCGTTTTGCGTCAGTATCTCCTCGATCATCAATACAATCTCACGCAAGCGCTGATTAACAATAATCACGAGCGCGCGGCTTTTGAGGCGGCTTGGATGGCGCATGCAATCGTTGACGGTTTAACGCCAGCACATCATTATCCTTTTCGCGAAGTTGTTGATGAATTAATGACGGATAAGGATTACAAGAAAATCTTCGGACACGAAATAAAGGGAATTATGCGCGGCGATAGTTTGGCGCAGGCGGTTCGTAATAACTGGTTATACTGGGGCGCTGGCGGCGTCATGACAAAGCATATCGCCTACGAATATGGTGTTGCCTATGTAATTGCGCCAATTAGCGTTAAACGTCTCATGCCTAAAAAGCTCAAAAAATCAGATTTTAATCGAGAAATCGATCTCGAAAAAGAATTTTACGCTGCACTGAATCGCGTCCATTCTTTCCATATGTATGATTCTTTCCTCGATAACGGCTGGAACACGAAGTTAGTTCTCGAGACGCGAGAAATACTTATTCCAGAAATAATACGTATGATTGCGCTCGGTTGGGCATCGAGCCTTCAGCAAGCGGAAAAATCAAAGAAAAAGGGGAGCAAATATGCCAAGAAAAAATAATCAAATTCGCATCATTTCCGGCAAGCTTGGTGGCCGCATAATCGATACGCCGAAAACCGACAAGACTCATCCGATGGGCGATCGCGAACGCTCGGCGATATTCAATCGCCTACGTGGCGAGATTGCCGGCAAGATTGTTCTTGATGCCTTTGCGGGAAGCGGCGCAATTGGCATTGAGGCGCTTTCGCTCGGCGCAGAGGAAGTGGATTTTCTCGAAAATAACCGCAAAGCGACCAATACGATTCATGCTAACCTCGCGAAACTTAAGCTCGAGTCGCAGGGTAAGCTCGTTCGTAAACTTCGCGATGAATATGATATTATCTTCGCCGATCCGCCATATGAAAAGCCGCAATATGAATATATTGAGGAAATCCTGAAACATCTCAAACATGGTGGCATTTTTGTACTCTCACATCCCGAATCGCCAGCGCCATGGGAATTTCGCGGTTTGAGCCTCTTTAGCGATAAAAGCTATGCGGCGGCACATATCAAAATGTATCAGAAGTTATAGTAGAATAGAATTAGCTAGTTAGGAGAAAAATATGTTTGATTTGTCGGGGAAAAATGCAGTAGTAACCGGTGCAAGCTCTGGGCTTGGAATTCAGCTCGCAACTGCGCTCGCAAGGCAGGGTGCTGATCTTGTAATTTTGGCTCGTCGCTTTGAGCGCCTCGAGGAGCTTGCGAATAAGCTCTCAAGCGAATATGACATTCGTGTCCTTCCAATTAAATGCGATGTTACGAATTCTGATGAAATTGATGCCGCCGCCGCTCAGGCTGAGGCGGAGCTTGGTCGCATCGATATTCTTGTCAACTGTGCTGGCGCTGCTAAGAATAATGGCGTTGTAGACATGACGGACGAAGAGTGGGAATTTACAATTGCAGCCGACGAAACAAGCGTATTCAAGATGACGCGTGCTTTTGCGAAAATTATGAAAAAGAACGGTTATGGCCGCATTATCAATATTGCTAGTATGTATGGCCTTGTCGGCAATACGCAGCTATATAGTACTGCTTATCATGCCTCGAAGGGTGCTGTCGTAAACTTTACGCGCGCCGTCGCTGCGGAGTTGGCCATGGACGGGATAACTTGCAATGCCATCTGTCCAGGCTATTTCGAAACTGAACTTACGCAGGAAATTCTTGCCACGCCAGATTTTCAAGATTTTGCCAAGACGCATGTTCCGATGCAGCGCTATGGTAAGCCGGGCGAATTAGACGCCGCAGCGGTCTTTCTTGCTTCTGACGAAGCGCGTTATGTGACCGGTGTTATTTTGCCAGTTGACGGCGGCTTTACTTGTATCTAAAATAAAGAGAAAGGGAGTCATTATGAGACTATTTCTTGCAAGTAGCGAGCTTGGCAATTATCCAAAAAGTTTACGACGTTTGGCTGGTGGAAATCGTCGCGTACTAATTATCCGCAATGCTCGCGATTATCGACCGGAAGATTATGTTGCTGGGATTTTAGGAGACAAGACTGCATTATTCTTGCAATATGGCTTCGATCCGCAGGTAATAGATTTGCGCCAATTCTTCGGTAAAAAAGGAGACCTCGAAGAATATCTCGATCAATATGATCCTGGTATTATCTATTGTCTCGGCGGAAATCCCTTCATTTTAAATACAGCACTGCATCTTAGTGGTATGAATGAGATTATTCGTAATGCCTTGCTGAACGATTCAATTGTTTACGCCGGCGAAAGCGCTGGCATTATGGTTGCAGTTAAGGATCTCTCTCCATATCTAAAGGATGAGGGTTTCACTATTGACGCGCCAAAAGAACTATATGGCAAAGAAGCTCCGCTCGACGGACTTGGATTGATTGATTTCTACCCCATTCCGCACGTAAACCGTGGTGAACTTCGCGAAAATACTGATCGTCATATTCGCCAGATTGAATCAGTCCATAAACGCCCGGTACTTATGAACGATACTGACGTGTATATTCTGGATGGTCGCAAATCCGAATTACTCCGTGGTTAGTACGAAGTCTAGTACTAGAAATTATATTTATCTTCGAACTGCTGACGCATGCGCTCTGATTCTTCTTCGAATTGCTGTTTATGCTCTTCGACCGTTCTGTTGAATTCGTCTTCAGATTTTTGTTTATTATCGATCCAACGCTGATGACTAATGATGGCCGTGATTATTCCGGCGCTGGCTATGATAATAAAGATGGCTAAGATAATTAAGATGCCTCTTCGACTGGCCTTTAGGGCAATATCGCTAGTTTTAAGATGGTCGAAATCTTTCTCCTGATCATATATGATGGCGAATTTGCGGCGGCAAGAACCGCACTGAACGTTACGCTCGCCAACTTCAAAATCTAGGTTTGCTCCACAGTTTGGGCATTTTTTCTCAACAATCTTCATGAGCTTATTATATCAACTAATTTTAATCGCAAGAAGCACCAAACGGTATGATTTGTCAATGTCTGGGTGATTTGCGGTCGTGTGCAACATACACTAGTAACAATGAAAGCGCGATTATTATAGCGGTCGTGATTGAGCTAGCCAGATAGCTTCCGTACATGTCGTAGTGGTAAAAGTTGCCTAATGAATTTACGATACTGTGACATAAAATACAGAGCCATACGCTGTTCGTAAGTTTTCTTACGGCCGAAAGAATAAAAGTTAAGCCGAGGACTGTTATTCCGAATACTAAGAAGTTTTTCTGGAATTGGCTAACTCCGGGGATGAAAAATAGCGGTAGATGCCATAGCCACCATATTACGGCAGTGATTAACGTGGAGACGGGGAAGTTGTATTTCTTGTTTAGTTCAGGAAATGTAATACATCTCCAACCTGCTTCTTCGAGGCCGCCGGCGAATATCATAGCTATGATCATTAGCGGGAGGAAATATAGCGGCAATCCAATCTTATATCCGGAGATTGAGCACATTAATATCATTTGAATGGCTGGGAGGGCTACTGCTAGCAGATAGGAACGTATATTGTGCTTGAAGTCGAATATATGTTTCATCCAGTCTCGAAAGCCGCTGACTTTTTTATTCTTTTTGAGGATAATGTATGACGCTATCGCTGGTGATATACCTCCGAGAAACCAAGGAGCGTATATCCATTTTTGGCTCTTTGTAGTTATGCCGAAGGTGCTCAAAATAATGCAAAGCCCCCAACATACGCCCATGATTGCAAAGGTCAGTAAGAGGTGGCCGTAAAATACTTTTTTATTCAGAGTTGTTTCTTTGTGGTTTTTCATATTGTTACCGAATATATTATACACGCCAAAATAATAAAAATATGGTCATAAATGACCATCTTTTCATCTTGGTGCCCGAGACTGGACTCGAACCAGCACGCCGAAGGCATATGCTCCTAAGGCATACGTGTATACCAATTTCACCACTCGGGCAGCACTCTTATTATAACAGAGTCCTTCATGCGCAACAAGCACAAGAAAATCGCGAAAAATTACACAATTTCGCAAAGTTTTTATGCTAAAATAATTAGTAGATGTCAAAGGGTGGTTTATGAATCGCATAGCGATCTATCTAAACAAGAGTATTGACGGGGTAGTTTACTCCGCTCCGAATATTTTGGAGCAGTATTCGACTGACCGTTCTATGCTCAGAATTCATCCGCGTGTCGTGGCTTTGCCAGAGAACACGATGGATATTCGCCGCCTCGTGCGCTTTTCCTATCAGCTTGCCCAGAAGAAGGTCTCGCTTCCAATCACTGTGCGCGGTTCCGGCTATAGCAAGACCGGTTCGGACATTGGTACGGGCCTAGTAATTTCAACCGAGCGCATGTCCAGAATTCAGGAAATCGATATTCGTCAACGCCTCGTCCGCGTTCAGTGTGGCGTTAAACTTGGTGAGCTAAAGAAGGCGCTTAATCTTTGTGGTCTTGATTTGCCAGTGATGGGCAATCCGTTCGAAACAATTGGCGGTTTGATTGCAAAAGCAGCGAGCGCTAGCAACAATACGGAGCCAAGCCTAATTTATGATTTTATAGATCGTGCGGAAGTGGTTTTGAGTGATGGCACTCTTATTGAAGCGCGTAATCTTTCGAACCATTATTTCCGCCGCAAGAAAATGCGCCAAGATAGGGAAGGCGACTTATATCGCGAGCTCGACGAGTTGATTGAAGATGAATGGGAGACGGTTGTTGGTATACCGGAGAATAAAAAGAACCGTTTCGGTTATTCCGGTCTCCGCTCGACAAAAACCAAACATAGCTTTAGTCTTTTGCCGCTTCTTTGCGGCTCTGAAGGCACGCTGGGAATTATTTCTGAGATTATCTTAAGAGTTGAGCCGGTTTTTGATCGCCCAGACTATATTGCGATCCCGTGTAAGACTCCGACTTCTTATGCCTTCGTGACACG
>CAMKFS010000014.1 GCA_946411935.1 uncultured Candidatus Saccharibacteria bacterium
CGGAGTAATAAAAGGAATTTTATGAAAAAAGCAGTCGTAAAGATTGGCGGCAAGCAATATGTTGTCGCTGAAAAAGAGACCCTCCGTGTGGACCTCCTCCCGGAAGGAACTAAAGATCTCGCTCTCGATGCTTTGCTCGTAATTGACGGCGACAAGACTACCGTTGGTGAGCCTACCGTCAAGGGAGTTAAGGTAAAAGCGAAGGTCGTTAACGAAAAGGTAGCTGGCGACAAGATTCGCGTTATTCGTTACCACTCCAAGAAGCGTGTCCATACTGAAACTGGACATCGCCAGAAATATAGCGAAATCGAGATTGTCTCCATCGCTTAAATATTCTTAAAAATCTACCTCTATTACAGGGGTAGATTTTTGCTGTAACTCTTGACTTTTCGCTTCATTTCGCTTATACTTAGCGCAAGACTAGGTCAAAAATCAAAAAAAATAGTCGAAACAAAAAACAAAAAAACAAAGAGATAAAAATGGGCAAGAGATATTTTACAGCAATAGCGAGTGTTGTAGCTATGGTTTTTTGCGCGTTATTTAGCTCTAGTGCTCATGCCGTTTCTGGCAACGTTGCGACTATTTCTGGTGGGGAATGGAGTATTTGTATAGCGACTAGCGGAGACTATGATGGTTCAAGTTTTGTAGCAGATATTACTGGCGCTGGTTTTGCGTCTCAGATTGTTTATGATGACTTTGCTGATGAATCGTGCAGAACCGTGAAGCTGGCTGCCGGCGATGATTATACTGTTACGATAGTGAAGCCGATGGGTGTTAGTGAGATGGACTATACAATTAGCGGTAATAAGCTGATATTCTCGACGGGTACTATTGCTAAAAAATATCTAGCTACAGCTGGAGCGTTTGTGCGGAGAATTGCGGCAAGTAAAATCAGTATTAGTTTTGACGCTAACGGCGGGGAAGGTACAATACCTGAAATGACTAATCTTGATGTGAATACTAGCTTTACGCTAGATAGTAATACTTTAACTAGGGCAGGCTATAGATTTAATGGTTGGAATACGAAGGCCGATGGTACTGGCACAAGTTATGCTGATGGCGAAACAATCACTCTGACTAAGGGTGGCACTGTGACGCTTTATGCGCAATGGGTTCAGGCTACAGCGACATTGAAGACTGGGCAAAATGTTAATGAAGCGCTGAAAACCTTAGCAAAGGGAAGCAGTGCATTTTTCTCGGATACCGATAATTTGATTAAAAATTTTAGCTTTGTTGATACGCTTCCTAGTACGGTCAATCAGAATACGCCAAAAGCAAACATCGCTCTCGATGGCGAAATTCCGGTCTATGCTTATTGGGTGGCTAATGATGAGGCGATATATATTAATACTGAGGCAGATAAGATTTATGCAAATCAGGACTCGGTCTATATGTTCTATAAAATGCAATCTCTCGCCTCTCTCACCCTCCCAGATAGCTTTGATACTTCAAAGGTGACGAATATGGGTGGCATGTTTAGGGATATGCAATCTCTCACCTCTCTCACCCTCCCAGATAGCTTCGATACTTCGAGGGTGACGAATATGAGAGATATGTTCTATAACATGCAATCTCTCACCTCTCTCACTCTCCCAGATAGCTTTGATACTTCAAATGTGACAGATATGGGCTATATGTTTGAGTATATGCAATCTCTCACCTCTCTCACTCTCCCAGATAACTTTGATACTTCAAATGTGACAGATATGGGCTGTATGTTTGATGGCGTGAAAGCTCTCACCTCTCTCACTCTTCCAGATAGCTTTGATACTTCAAAGGTGACGAATATGGGCAATATGTTTAGCGGCATGGAATCTCTCACCTCTCTCACTCTCCCAGATAGCTTTGATACTTCAAATGTGACAGATATGAACTTTATGTTTGGTTCTGTAGAATCTCTCACCTCTCTCACTCTTCCAGATAGCTTTGATACTTCAAATGTGACGGATATGGGTAATATGTTCTTTAACATGCGATCTCTCACCTCTCTCGCTCTTCCAGATAGCTTTGATACTTCAAATGTGACATATATGGGCGGAATGTTCGATAGCATGCAATCTCTCACCTCTCTCACCCTCCCAGACAACTTTAGTACTTCGAGTGTGACAGGTATGGGCTATATGTTCTTTGACATGCGATCTCTCACCTCTCTCACTCTTCCAGATAGCTTTGATACTTCAAATGTGACGGATATGGGTAATATGTTCTTTAACATGCGATCTCTCACCTCTCTCACTCTCCCAGACAACTTTAGTACTTCAAGTGTGACAGATATGAGCTATATGTTTAGGGATATGCAATCTCTCACCTCTCTCACCCTCCCAGACAACTTTAGTACTTCAAGTGTGACAGATATGAGCTATATGTTTAGTGGCATGGAATCTCTCACCTCTCTCACTCTTCCAGATAGCTTTAATACTTCAAAGGTGACGAATATGGGTTGCATGTTTAGTGGCATGGAATCTCTCACCTCTCTCACTCTACCGGATAGCTTCGTGATTGCAAGTGGAACTACTACGACCGATATTTTCGCTAATATTAGAAACACTGCAACCATCTACGCCACCGACGCGACGGCGCGATCGCTCTGGCCGGGCGTGTTAGGAAATTAAAGCTTGAATAAAATATCTCCCGCATGGGAGATATTTTTTTATGCTTGTGCTATTATTAAATAAGTATGAGTGTGGTATTAGGTATTATTGTTGGTCTATTAATCTTGATGTTGCTCGTGACGGGGCATGAGCTCGGGCACTTTATTGCTGCTCGTCGAAATGGCGTGACCGTAGAGGAATTCGGCATTTGTTTCCCGCCGCGGGCGATTGCTTGGCGAAAGGTTGATGGTAAGTGGCGCCGTCTGAAGAAGTCTGAGTGGGATAATCCGCCAGGGAAAGGCTTGATTTTGTCGCTAAACTGGCTACCGATTGGCGGCTTTTGTCAGATGAGGGGCGAGAGTGATGCGGATAAGCGCAAAGGTAGCTTTGGCGCTGCCTCATTCTGGAGCAAGACAAAGATTCTCTTTGCCGGTGTCGCGATGAACTGGCTGATGGCATTCGTAATTTTAACAATTCTTGCTTGGATCGGGATGCCGCACTTTTTGGAGGGGCAATTTGAGGTTCCGGACGATTCGCGTACGGTCGTTACTGTTCCCGTAACGATTGGCGAAATAATGGAAAATAGTCCAGCCGAGAAAGCGGGCTTAATGAAGGGTGATATTGTGCGTCAAATGCGCTCTCTGGGCTGCGAGAATGACGCCTGCGAGCCTTCTAATGGCGAGAGGGTATCAATAGATGTCTCGGAAGATTTGCTTGCATTTGACTCGAAATATGCGGGTCAGACGGTATATATGACTTATGAGCGCGAGGGCGATACGCGTACCTCGGAAATACAGCTGAATGGCAATGATGCGGATTATGTCTTAGGTGCAGCCATCTCTGGAAATGCGGTTTATCGGAGTACTTGGAGCGCACCTATCGTTGGTTTTGGTACGATGGTCCAGATTACGGGCGAGACATTTAAGGGAGTCGGGCAGCTATTATGGAATCTCGTCTCTGGCGTCGTGCAGCAATTAAACTTCTTCGATCAAAGTGCGCGTGAAAGTGGCGCCCAGGCAGTGAAGGCGGCTGGTGATTCAGTGAGTGGCCCAGTCGGAATTATTGGAGTATTATTCCCGAATATGCTCTCGAGTGGCATTGGCAACTTAATGTTCTTTACGGCACTAATTTCGATTTCGCTTGCCTGTATGAATGTGTTGCCGATTCCGGCGCTCGATGGCGGACGCTGGCTACTAATCTTTATCTTCAAACTTCGTAAAAAGAAACTGACAAAAGAAACTGAAGAGAAAATTGTCAGTCGAGCGTTTGCGGTGTTGTTAATTATCGTGGCGGTCGTGACAGTGATTGATGTAGTCAGGATGATTAGTAATGGCTAATAAGAAGAAAACAATCAAGAAGACTTCAGCGGCTTCGCGCGGACGATTAGGACAGGTCTTTGAGCAGATTGTAGAGAAGGCGCGTAAGCAGTCGAAAAAAAGTAAGGCATGGCGCATTGCAATGCTCGGCCTGTATGGTTTGGGCTTAGCGTTGTGGGTTGGTTTAGTTTTATACGCGATTGAATTTGCGGTAGCTTATGTGATGGTAAAGATGCTTCCTGCGGAGAGTTGGAGTTCGGCACTTACGAGTTCGGTTTTTCAAGTAATTGTGTATGCAATAACTCTAGTTGTATCGATAATGGTGCCGTGGTGGGCGTTGCGTAAGAAGACTACGCGCGACGAGCTTGGTCTTAGGGGCGCGCCGACTTGGACGGATTTGCTTTTGGCTCCAATAGGCTTGATAGTTGCCTTGCTTGCGGCTGGGGCGCTGACGGCTTTGATGATGGCGATTATGCCAGGCATTGATTGGCAGCAAGCTCAGACGGTTGGCTATAACCGAAGCATGATGTATCATGCGGGAAATTTCATTTTGGCTTTCAGCTGTTTGGTTGTGCTTGCCCCAGTTTGCGAAGAGATAATCTTTCGTGGTTGGCTATATGGTAAATTACGTTTTCGTATGCCGGCAATTCCGGCGATTCTGATTACCTCGGTATTATTTGGAGTAATGCATGGCCAGTGGAATGTTGGTGTGACAGTATTTGCGATGAGCGTAGTGATGTGTGTTCTACGCGAGCTAACAGGTACGATTTGGAGTGGCGTAATCCTTCATATGCTGAAGAATGGGGTTGCTTTCTATTTCTTATTTGCGGCTTAATGGCTGAGCTTTGTATAATAGATATATGCCGGAGTTGCCAGAAGTAGAGACGATAAAGCGGGGGTTGGAAAAATGTATTGTTGGGAAAAAAATTGTTGAGCTTCATATTTTGTGCGAGAAAAGTTTTCGCGGGAATCCAGAATTAATTAAAGGTCAGCAGATTACTAAGATAGAGCGAAGAGGAAAAGCGCTGCTGATTGGGCTTAAAAATAAGTTGACGATTATGGTGCATTTGAGGATGACTGGTCAGATGATTCATGACGGCGCGGAGCGTTTTGCGGCGGGGCATCCGGACGGCGAGTTTATGGAAAAGATGCCGGGGCGCTTCACGCGGATATACGTTGATTTGGATGATGGGACGCACTTATATTTTAACGACCTGAGGAAGTTTGGTTTCTGGAAAGTGATGGATGAGCTGGATTTGGCGACAGATAAGTTTCTAAATAAACTCGGTGCTGAGCCATGGGAAATGACGTCTGCCGAATTTTATGAAATGTTGCAGCGGCATAAAAATGCGCCTGTGAAGGCGGCGATTCTCGACCAGCATAACATTGCTGGTGTTGGGAACATTTATGCAGATGAGGGGTGCTTCTATGCAGGAATTGTGCCGTCGAGGAAATGCGGCGACATTAACGAGAAGGAAGCGGCGAAGCTGCTCGAAGGGCTTTGTAAGGTAATGCAAGCTTCAATAGACAGCGGCGGGTCGACGATGAAAGATTACGTTCGGCCGGATGGTACAAAGGGCAGTTATCTCGAGAAATTCGCACAAGTATTTCGTCGTGAAGGTTGCGAGTGTCCGCGTTGCGGTGGCGAAATTTTAAAAACGCGTACGGCGGGGCGCGGGACGCATTATTGTAAGGGGTGTCAGAAATGATTAGAATTTTTTATGGCGATAACCGTGTGATGGCGCAGAAAGTAATCAAGCAACAACTAGGGGATGATTATGAAGTTATCGAGTCGGAGAATTTGAAACGAGGTGATATGCCATCGGTGTTTTTGGGCACATCACTGTTTGGCGAAACGCGCTCGATTTTGATTAAGGATTTATCTGAAAACAAGGATTGTTGGGAAATGCTGCCGAATTATATTGAGAGCTGTCCGCATCATATTGTGATTTGGGAGACGAAGCTCGATAAGCGCTCGTCGACCTATAAGGCATTGAGCAAAAATAAGTATATTGAGCTTAAGGAATTTAAGCTGGCCGAGGATCCGAATAAAAAACTTGTTTTCGATATTTTTGATATAGCCTTTCGCGGAGACGGGAAAAAAGCAGTCGAAATGGTTGAAAAAATAGAGCTTACAAATGATCCGTTTAGTTTTATGGGGCTAATGACGACTATGGCGATAAAGAAGTTGCAATATAATAATTCGCGAGCGCCACAAGCGATTAAAATACTTGCGCAAGCAGATTTAGATATGAAGAGCACGAGCATCGAGCCGTGGACGATTGTGAAGATGGCGCTTTTGAAGATTTCAAGCAAGTAATTGGCGTATAATAATAAGCATGAAAGTTTTGCAATTGAATGTGTGGACGGGGCGAATGAAAGGCGCACTGACGCGATTTCTGCGTGAGCATGATTACGATATTATCTGTTTACAGGAGGCGGTCTGGAGCGAGGCGGACGGATTTTTGGGTTATTTTACGGATACAGTTGAAGATTTAAAAGAAGCCTCGGGGCTTATTTATGAGGCTCGCAGCGCGAACTGGGGCGTAGATTTGTTGGGCGGTAAAGCGATTATGGAACAGGGGAATGTGATCCTGAGTCGTTTTCCGATAAAAAATGTTGAGAAGAAGTTTGTTTTCGGCGAATATCATCCGAGAATGGAGTTTGAAAATAAACATGGCGCATCGGACGACCAGGGGTGGAGCGCGCTAAAAATTGAGTTAGAGAATGGCTTAACGGTATTGAATTATCATGGTTATTGGCAGAAGGATCCAATCGGTAATGAAGAAACGATTCGCTGCATGCATAAGGTCGCAGACATGATTCGTGATATTAATGGACCGATTCTCGTGTGCGGTGATTTGAATATTAATGCCGAATCGCCGGCGATACGTGAACTGGATTTCTTGACGGATTTGACGGCCGAGACGGGCACGCGGCAAACTATGATGAATCTGAAGTTTATTAAAGATGTAGCGCCCGATCATATTCTAGTGAGCAAGGATATTAAATGGTCGAATTTTGAAGTTCATAAAGAGCTCGTATCGGATCATGCAGCAGTAAGTGTCGAGATTGAGATATAAAAAATCTCCCTTTTAGGGGAGATTTTTTGTTGCCTTTGATACTTTAGGCGGCGTGAACTTCGACGCGAGTGCGCTTAACGTTCTTGCCGGAGAAGTGGCTCTTCTTGGTTTTCACAAAGACGACCTTGCCATCAATAGCAGCGTGAATTGTGAAGTTGCGGCTCATGAAAGTGCCAGGGCCAGCAATTTTGGTTGCACCGGTTTGGCGGACGAGAACTTCGCCAGTCTTGACGGTTTGGCCACCAAAGCGCTTGACGCCGAGGCGTTGGCCAGCATTGTTGTGGATGTTTTTACTGGTACCACCAGCTTTGACATGTGACATACTTTACTTTTTCCTTAATACTATTATTTGACGCGCAACGATTTGGCCCTCTCTGTAATATAAGAGGTCGTCATAAGTCGCGTATCGATACTTTATAAGATTATACCCAAGATTATCTAATCTGTCAATGATGTCTAGCCCAGAATATTTGCCGTTTTGGCGAAGCCAGGCTGGGATGGCGAGAGCAATTTGGGTGCCGCTTTTGATTTGGTTGCCGAGATTCTTAAGAAAACTTGTTAAGAGGGCTTCGGCGGATTCCTTTTCGGTGCGGAACTTAATCTCGACCGGAGGTTGAGACATTGGATGACCGAGGTAAATCTCACTAGCGACATAATCTGGGGCTGGTTTCCATTGATGAGTGGTAGCATCGCCCGCTTCAAGTTGTGGCTTTGTTTGAATATCGGAATAGCGGCCGGCAAGCCACGAGAGGTTTCGTTCGGAGTAGTTGATCATTTTTTCAGAGAGGTCGGTGCCGTAAACGGAATAGCCCATTAGAGAAGCTTCCTGAAGGACGACGCCAGTTCCGCAGAATGGATCGAGAATGCGACCGTCTTTGGCGCCTGCGGTGGCGAGGTTGATTAGAATTTGGGCGAGTTTTGGCGGAAGCATACCGACAAAAGCATCGCGAGCGGGGCGAGCTTGGTCGCGCTTAGCATAAGAGGTAATATTCTGCGTGCCGACAGAGGTAGCAAATTGGTCGCCAAACTTGATTATTTCGATGTGATTAAGCTTTTCGCCAAGCTGATTATGATGGGCGGTAGCGGTGGAAATGGTAGCGGATTTGCCTGGGATAAGGCGGACGTTACGGCCGTGGCGCTTGAGAAGGTTCTTGTATTTAAGAGCGAGAGTCCAAGCGGATTTTTGGGTGGCCCTAGCGGAATAATCGCTGACGCCGAGGGTGATTTTGCCATCAGGGAGCTGGCTAAGGTATTCTAATGGGGATTCGTCGAGGACTTTTGCGACTTTAAGGGCGCCACCAAGGCGGTTAATGTCGACATATTTAGCAGTGACGATAGCGAGATTTGGCGCAACTTGTTTGACTTTGCTGGACGAAAAAAGCGCTTCCAGCTCAGCGAGGGAAATCTTCGTTTCGCGACCGAGAATAACAAGATACTGCATACCCTTAAATTATATCGAAAAATAAGCAAAAATGGTATACTAATCAGGTATGTTGAAGAAGGTTCTTAGTGTAGTTACTCTCATACTGGTAGCGTTTATTGCTTACCAGGCTTTTTCGGGTGAAGTTGAGCTGAACGGTGAAATGATGCCGATGTGGGATGCGCTCTGTTATTCATTTCAGCACTTAAATATATGGATTCTTTTGCTGTTAATTCCAGAGCAGGTTTTGATGTACTATGCAGCAGGGCAAATTTATTTTGCTTTCCTAAAACAGCGGAAAAATTTCAAGATGTCGCAGGCGAAATTAACGCGGATTTCGCTTGAGATTAATTTTGTGAACCATGCTTTACCGAGTGGCGGCGCGAGCGGATTAGCTTATCTGATCTGGCGTCTAAAAGACATGGGGATTACGGCGGGGCAAATTAGTTTCGTCCATGTGCTGCGCTATGGGATATGTGCAATCGCAAATACAATTCAGACCTTCATTGCAATTGCGATTGTTTTGATTGCTGGTTGTGTTTTACCTGGTAAACACTGGACGCTCGGTTTGGCGGCGTTGGTAGCGCTTGGCATTCAGATGGTGATTGTGACGGTGATTTTGATTGTTCGCAAGCAAAAGAACATCGATTGGCTTTCCGATAAAGCTACGAAACTTGTAAATGGTTTGATGAAGAAACTATCGCGCGGGAAGAAGCGCAAATACTTAAAAGAGAACAGCGTGAAGAATTTCTTTGACGATCTGCGCGGTGATTATCTCCAGCTCAAAAAGAACAAAAGGATTCTTTGGAAGCCTGTAATTTGGGGTGCATTTTATTCATTCCTTGAACTTGCAACTTATTGGGTTGTAGCATGCTCGCTCGGGCACCCAGAAATATTGCCGCAAATTATGATTGCCGAAGGCGTGGCTAGCGTAGTAGGCACAGTGATGGTGACCCCTGGTGGACTCGGCGGCTATGAAGGCGCAATGGTGCTCATAATGGTAGCGACTGGCGTCAATCCTTCAATAGCGGTTATCACGGTGATTGTAACGCGTATTTGCGTAATGCTCGGAACGGTAATCAGTGGTTGGGGCTTCTATCAGCAGGCATTAATGAGTCGTAAGGATAAATTTAAGGTAGACAAAAAGAATGGAAAGTGAGCCGCAGCAAGTCTATTCGGTATCAGATTTTCAGGCAGTTTGTAATCAGATAATGGAGACGGCTTTTACGGGGGTGGTCGTCGAAGGCGAAGTGGCGAGCTTTAAATTGAATCAGGGAAAATATGTTTTCTTCGATTTGAAAGATGAGCAGTCGAGTGTGGGCTGTTTTATGATGGCTTTTGCCTTGCGTTTCCCGATAGAAGACGGGATGCGTGTGCGCGTACGAGCAGTGCCAAAGTTGACGAACTGGGGTAAGTTTTCGTTGACGATTCAGGCGATTGCTCCAGTAGGCGAGGGGAGCATTAAGAAAAGCCTAGAATTGCTAAAGAAGAAATTGAAGGCGGAAGGCTTGTTTGATAAGACGAAAAAACGGCCATTGCCAGACAATATTCAAAAGATAGGGGTGATTTCGAGTACGCAGGCGGCAGGTTATGCGGATTTTTGTAAGATTTTGAATGAGCGCTGGGGAGGTCTGACAGTATTGACGGCCCATACGCAAGTACAAGGTATGACGGCGGCGGACCAGATCATAAAAGCATTGAAGTACTTTAATGAGCATGGCGAAGTAGATGTGATTGCAGTGATTCGTGGCGGCGGTTCGGCGGACGATTTGGCAGTATTCAATGACGAGGTGCTAGTGAGGGCAATCGCAGCGTCAAAGATACCGGTAATTACAGGAATTGGGCATGAGGTCGACGAGAGCTTGTGTGATTTAGCGGCAGACGTAGTGGCATCGACCCCGTCGAATGCGGCGCAAATGCTAACCCGCGATAGGCGAGAAATTGCCGAGAACGTGCGGGCTGATGTAAAACGAATAAATAATTTGCTCAATGTGAAAGTTGACGAAATAACAGGGGTAAATAGAACGGAAATCGCACGAGCGGGGCAGGAGATTATGCGCAAAATTGAGCTATTTCGACAAGATGTGCTCGCTCAATATAAAATACTAGAGCAATTAAATCCGGAGCGCGTCTTAGAGCGTGGTTATGCGTTGATTCGGGGCGATATAAAGCTCGGCGCAGAATTAGATATCACGACGGCAAAGAATGCGATAAAGGCTAAAGTAATGGAAATAAAGGAGCGATAATGGCGAAGAATATAAACGATAAGATTGATGAGCTAAAGACTGGCGTAGAGTGGTTTTATTCTGATGAGTTCAAACTCGAGGAGGCGAGCGAGAAGTATAAAGCGATGACTGAGCTTGCGAAGGAGATCGAGAAAGACTTGGCAGAATTAAAGAATGAAATTAAGGTAATTGAGGAAGATTTTAGCAAATAATTGTTGCGAAAAAGCATAAGCTAAAATATAATTGAATTATGGATCAGAATAATATGGGTGGTTTTGCACCGATGCCTGGACAGGTTCCTACTGGCGCACCGTCGGCAGCTCCTAATCCTGGGGTGATGCCTAACACGATGATGTCGGGAATGAATCCTGCGATGCCAAACCAGGCTCCACAGGCTCAAGCGCAAGCTGCTGCGACGGCGAATCTTGGTAAAAAAGATACAACGATGATTGAGACGATCATTTTGGTCGTAGTTTGTATTATTGCTGCAGCGGCGATTATCTTTGCCGTAATTTTCTTTATGCAATACAATCAGCTGAAGACTAACTTCGATTCCGAGGTTGCGATGAAAGAGGCAGCGGCTCGTGAGGAGCAGGCGGCTGAAGACACGGCGAACTTTGCCGAAAATGAGAAGCAGCCTTTCACGAAATTTACTGGCCCTAGTGATTTTGGTTCGATTGGCTTTGAATTTCCAAAGACTTGGAGTGTTTATGTAGCAAGCGACGGCTCGAATAATAGCGATTATGTTGCATATTTCCGCCCCTCGCAGGTTGATCCGATTGACGATGATGCGTCTCGCTATGCTTTGCGTTTCACGATTCTTAACCAGCAGATCAATAGCGTTCAGTCGCAATATGATCGCAAGCTAGAGGATGGTTCTTTGACTTCGAGCGTCTTTAATGCCGATAATAATAAGATTAGCGGCACGAAGTACATGGGACAAATCGACGAGAATATGCAGGGTATAGTTGTCATATTTAAGGTGAACGATAAGACTGTTCTCTTGCAGACAGATGCGATGGTTTATCAGCAAGATTTTGAAACTTTGCTGACGAAATTACGCCGCAACTCGTAATTGATTTTATAAAATCCTCACGCTTTATCACGTGGGGATTTTTGTTGTAGAATAGAGGCATGGAGAGTGAGGTAGTCGTTGCGCATGAGTTGAAGGCGCCGCTTAGTCTGATGCGGCAACTTGCTCTTTCTTTGGAGTTTGAGAAGGATATGGAGGGGGTGCGAGAAGTCGGTCAACAGATCGTGGCGACAAGTGAGCGGGCGATTCGACAGGTGAATGATTTGACGAAAGTTGCGCGACTCGATGATGCGCTATTTGAAATGGAGCCAGTTAATCCGCGTGTGGTTTGCGACGAGGTCGTAGCGGAATTATGGCGGCTGTTTGAATTTAATCGCAGGGAGCTTAGGATTGAGTACCGCAATAAGCGACGTTTGGCAGTGGCAAATCCGCAGCTGCTACATTCGGTAGTTTATAACTTCTGTCTGAATGCGATGAATTATGGGGGAGAGGAGTTGCCGAGTGAGATATCGGTTTACGATCGTGCTGGTCAGATTCGAATTGAGGTGCGAGATTTTGGGCCGACGATTCCGACGAAGATTTGGCGTGAAGTTAAGGATGGTTTTGTAAAGAAGCCGGTTGCGACGCCGATGCGCCCTGGGTCGAGCGGACTTGGGCTTTATATTGCGTCGCGATTTGCAAATTATATGCGAAGCGATTTTGGCCTGATTCGCCATAAAGATGGCACGAGCTTTTATATTGATTTGCCAGTAAGTGGACAGTTGAGCTTCCTATGATATTCGTGATCGAAGATGATAGGGGCTGGGAAAGCTATTACCGGAGGATTTTAAGGCGCAACGACGTGAAGTATTTTCATGATGGCGTAGCGGCGATAGCAGAGATGGATTTCGAACATCCGCCGGCACTAGTGATTCTAGATGTGCTTTTGACTGGACCGACCGGATTTGCAGTACTAAATGAGATGCGGAGTTACCCAGAGCTAATGAACGTACCAGCGGTGATTGTAAGTTCGGTGGCCATCGAGGCGGGTGATTTGGCGTCAAAATATGGCGTTGTTGCAGCCTATGATAAGGGCTCGATGAAGCCTGCTGACCTGTTGGAGGTCGTAAAGAGATATGCGTGATCTGAAAACAAAGGCGATTATCCTAAAACGGACCGACTATGGTGAGGCGGATCGGGTTTTACAGCTATTAACGCCAGAGGGAAAGAAATCAGTGATGGCGAAAGGGGTACGGCGCGAAAAATCGAAGCTGGCGGGCGGGATTGAATTGTTTTCGGTGTCGGAGGTAGTAATTCATGAAGGGAAGGGTGAACTCGGGATTTTGACCTCGGCGAAATTGCTGGAATATTATGACGCATTCGTAAAGGATTTGGAATTATTAGAGCTTGGCGGCAGGCTAATGCGCGATGCTTCGCGACGGGCTGAACAGGTGGATTCGCCGGAGTTCTTCAATATCCTCCGCCAAAGCCTCCAGTCGGCTCAAAAACATGCCCCAGAAGGCTCTGAGACGCGCTGGAAGGAGCTTTTGGCTGCTTGGGCGAGTATGAATATGCTTGCGGCAGCAGGCGAGGAAATCAACTTAAAATACGATGTTTCGGGCGAACGACTTTTGCCGGATTTGCGATATATGTGGGACGTAGAATCGGTGGCTTTGGCGCCGCATAATTCAGGGCGGATTTCGGCGGAGCATATCAAAATGATGCGCGTAATGGCATCGACTCCGTTGGAGGTGGCGATGAAAGTGTCGGGCTATGGTGACTTAATCGACGAGATTTCGTATATTGTGCGCTGTGCGGAGCAGTCAACTAGGATATAATAGAATTATGAGTGAAAAAGATTTAGAAAAAGAGATTGCGGCGATTAAAACACGCAATAAAAGAGTTGAGACAGATAAGGCCTGGGAGACGAGCTGGACGCGTAAAATTTGCATCATGGTTTTGACTTATGTTGTTGTTGTGATTTATTCATTTACGATTTCGAAGGTCCAGAATGTTTGGCTAAGTTCATTAGTGCCGGTAATTGGCTTTACTTTGTCGACTTTGTCGCTTGGTCTCGTGCGTAAGATTTGGGAAAAACGTCGCTAGGGAGTAAAATATAACTATTATGGCAGTGAAAATGGAAGATATAGTTAGTCTATGTAAGCGCCGTGGCTTTATCTGGCAAGGTTCAGATGTCTATGGCGGTATGGCGGGAACCTGGGATTTCGGTCCGCTCGGTGTCGCCCTGAAACGCAAGATTATGGATGCTTGGTGGGACTATTGGGTAGATAGTCGTGAAGATATGTTTGGCGTCGATGCGGCGATCATCATGAATCCACGTACCTGGGAGGCTTCTGGGCACACAGCGACTTTTGCAGATCCGCTTGTGGAATGCGGTGAATGTCATGGTCGTTTTCGTGCTGACAAGATTGCCGATGGTATTACGGAGAGCGTAACGACCGAGGAATTTAAGGCACTCAATGTGAAGTGTCCAACTTGCGGCAAGATTAATTGGGGTGACATTCGTAAGTTTAATATGATGTTTCAGACGCACGTTGGTCCGGTCGATGATGATACGTCAATAGCTTATCTTCGTCCAGAGACTGCACAGGGTATTTTTACGAATTACAAGAATGTTGTTGATACGATTTATCCAGATCTTCCGTTTGGTCTTGCTCAGCAAGGCAAGGCGTTTCGTAATGAGATTTCGCCACGTGACTTTATCTTGCGCGATCGTGAATGTTCGCAGATGGAAATTGAATATTTTGTTGCGCCAGAGACTTGGGAAGAGAACTTCGAAAAGCTACTTAAGCAGCAACATGAATTCTTGACTGGCGTGATGGGGTTAGATGCAAATAAAATCCATGATTTAGAAGTCGAAGAGGCGGATCGCGCACACTATTCAAAGCGTACGGTTGATATTATGTTTGATTATCCGAATGGCCAGGAGGAGCTGATGGGCTTGGCATATCGGACGGATTTCGATCTCCAAAATATCCAGCGTGCGAGTGGCAAGAACATGGAGTATATCGTTAAGGGTGGTGGCGAGCGATTCGTGCCGCACGTGATTGAACCGTCGATTGGAGTGGAGCGTTTGATGCTTGCAGTGCTTTCTTGCGCTTACCGTCAGGAGGAGAAGCGTACGGTATTGGCGTTGCCGGAGAATTTGGCGCCTTATCGCTTCTGCGTGTCGCCATTGCTCAAGAACAAGCCGGAGCTCGTCAAGATGGCGCGAGGAGTTTATGAGATGCTTCGTAAGAAGTATAAGAATGTGACTTGGGATGATTCCGGAAATATCGGGAAGCGCTATTTGAAGCAGGACGAGATCGGTACGCCGAAGTGTGTAGTAGTCGACTTTGATTCACTCGAAGATGGCACGGTAACGGTGCGTGATCGTGATACAACCGAGCAGATTCGCGTGAAGCCTGAAGAGCTTTAAGAAAATCCGCCTTCTAAAGGCGGATTTTTGTTGCCAAAATGCTTGCGGTTTCTATCATGCTTTTGCTAAAATATGAGTATGGAAACTGGTGGTGTGGAGAACCCTGGTGCCATTAATTCTAGAGATGACGATGCGAGTGTCAGCTCTAATCCTGAATTGATGGATGCCCCAATTGAAGATAACGGCATTAATTTTGATGCCGTTACAGATTCTAATATGGCCACCAATGAAGAAAAAGACTACAGCTTCTCCTCTAAAGATATATCTAAGCATAAGAAAACCGAATTCTTCACTAATGTTGAGGGAGCAGAGAAGCGTGCTAAGAAAGCAGAAAGAGATAAACTAAAACAGGAGCGCCGTTCTCGTAAGAAAATCCTTAGAGAAGCATCGGAAACAAAGAAGAACGAACTAAGAGAACGCAACCAGAACGAAGCGAAGAAGAACCGCGAGGTGAAGCGTATTCGTGAGGCGTATCGCATAGAAAAGTTCCGAGGTTTCATCTGGCGATACAAAGCTTTGATTATTCTTGTCGTCACGACCGTGACACTAACGACTCTTGCGGTTATCTTCGTTCCGAAGATCATAGACGGTGTTGGCAGGGCGCATAAAGAGCAACTTGTAGCAGAGAATAAGACTGATATGATGAAAGTATTCATCGAGATTGCAGGAAAAGAGTATGAAAAGACTGAGTTCGATAATGTCGTTAAGGGGATTAGCGATAAGCTTATGATTTCTTATTATGCTGAAGCGGGTGTGATAACCGCGGAGGACTCCGAAGATGAAATAGGGTTCAATACTGCCGAGGAGAACGATAAAACTATGGTGAGCTCTTTTGGTTTCAGTGGGCAAGAGAGCGATAAGTTTATTGAGATCGTCCCGAGCGAAGAAGGTTTTAGCTATTACGAGGAGCGCCAAGAAAAGTATAGCGGTACTATCGATGATATGATAAATAAGCTAATTCTTAAGCGGAGTGGGGCAAGCGATGATTAGGAAAAGCAAAATAATCACTATTGGTTTAACGGTAGTGGCTGGAGCATTAGTAATATCTACTCGTGTTGGTGCTTTGAGCTTTACTTATAAACATGATCAAACATATGGCGGTGCAGGCCAATTAGCGGTCCCATCGTACTTCAAGGGCGAAACGCAGTATCTCGTAAGTGAACATAAGCTAAATTTGTGGGATGCATGCAGAGGTAAAAATGGCAGTAAGGTGACATTTAGCGGCGGTCATTTTAAATGCTTTTACGATGGTGAGGAGAAGGACGACAAAGGAAAAACAACGAAACCAACGCCGCAGCGCTCTGTTAATACAGTAAACGCTACGCATGCCTCTATTGGCACGGAGTCGCTGAGCGAGCATGATAATTATGGTGGTAGCGACGATGCGAGAATAACAGATTCATTTAATGATACGATACGAATTACTTTTGCAAATGTGGCTAGAAAATACGACGAGTCTGAATATAACTATGATATTTATATGGAGATTTCGAATATTAGGGTAAGGATTGGAGATCTAGTTCATCCGGATGGCAAGCCTCCAACTAATGCGGTGTCGGTTATGTATGGATATATAAGTGGGGGCGTGGATTATTCGTCGTTTGACTATTATGGCTATAGGCATAATTTTATGGGTGTAAAGTATGACGTTAAAGTTCGATTGAGGAAACATGGAAGCACCTCTAACGTATCAGCGAAGTTGATGTGGGCGTTCAATGATATAGATATTAAATCTTCGCTCTGCGGTGCTGCATGTACGAATGGATTCTATAATACCGCCGACTCAGATATTACAAATTCTGGCGATAAGACATATGCGGAACATGTGAAAATTACGAGTGGGCTGGCCGCCGTAAAGGATGATAAAAAAGATGTCTATTGGGTGTCTACGGTTAAGGATACAAAGGTCGATAAAGAGAAGCACTATGATTATGAAAATATAACAAACAGATCTAGCGTCTTAGGCGGCGCGAATAGTGGCCTGCTTTACCATAAGAGCGGTTCATGGACTGGCAGTTCGGGGAATGTTAAAGATAATAGCGCTGATGCGGTGATGTTGGTTGAGGCGAATAACTTTAACTTTGAATGGGGTGGCTCAGATTGCGCTACGAGAATTGTCGATACGCCAGCGTCTTCGTTTAATGGGAAGACGACTATTGAATATGGCGACAAGAAAGTTTCTAATAACTCTAAGATTGAAGTGAACTCGTCGAAGTCTAGTAATATTAAATACACACACGTCATTGATCGTGAAAATATTGGCCCAAATAAAGAGAGGACGATGTATTACGTTGACGGTAATGCGGGTACTACTAGTTGGCCGACATCGAAAAAATATACAAATTATTTGAAAAAGAAAGATGATGAAGAAACAACTGATGTTGAAGATAAGCAAACGGTAAATAGTAATACTATTTCTTCAGTCTCGCTAAATCCGGATGAGACTAAAACGATATGGGAGACTCTGTATTTTTTGAGGACGACTCTCAATAATAATTATGTGACGAAGCCGAAAAATACAGACTGTACTCTAAGCGGTTATGAGAGTACGGGTCGTCAATGCATCCAGGTTTATCGTCCTCCGGCATATTTCGAGGGTAGTATTTCTTTTGAGGGTAACGGTATAGGTTCTAAGAATGAGAAAATCGATTCGAAAAAAACTGATAGCCCAATTACCTTTAATCAGGATTCGGCAGCTTCTGCTAATCCTATAAATTATGATATAGAACTGCCGGAGGATAGTGGTAAATATAGCATTAAGTTTAGCCATAATATTAAACGTGCTGATGCGAAAGGTCATACGGCAGGTGATACGGTCGCGACGCTGTATAAGTCGTATACTAGAAAGACTGATTTCTTCAAAGAGAAGAGTAGCTATTACGGTCAGGATGGAGACAGCAAGAACTATTCTTCTACGAATGGACTTTACGATAGTGCAAATACGACCATGAAACCGAATAATCAAACAGTACTGAATAAAACTTTCAGCAGCGATAGTGATGGCGAATTGTTGTACGGTGAATCTCGGAAATATTGCAACACTTTAACTTTGTTTACAAAACAGGGCAAGAACCAGCTGGAGAAATCTAGGACGGTGTGCGTCCAGGTCCATCGCAAAGAGAAGGGCTGCGCCATTAATACTGCTAATAAATTCGGCGTAAACGGCGGCGAGAATCTAGGCAGAATCACGGCTAAGAATATAACTACAGACAGTAGTCAATCTCAGGCTATAAATGGCGCTCCGTTAGGTGCGGTTTATGCCAAGCCTGGTGATTCGATTCTGTTTACGCGAGAAATGTGTGCGGGCGCATTCTATGCGACAGAGGTGAATGGTCTAAAGGGCAAACCCGAGTATAATACTCGCTACGGTACGAGCGGCAAGATTACGAAGAGCGACTATAACTATATGGGCAATAATACCGACGGCTACCTGTTTAGGGAGACTGCGGCAGTAGTAAAAGGCAACTATAGAAACCCAGCACAATACGAAGCAATAAACGGGAAATGGTGGCGTTGGTCGAATGGCGTTAATGGCGGCGTATATGTAAAAGATCTAGCAGGCGATAAGAGTAGCGGAGGCTTTATGAGTAGCCTTCTGAAAGCAGAAGATACTGTCTTGTCGCCTTCTTCGGGCGCAACAGGATACAATTGTCCTAATGGTAGCCAGAATGGTGTCTACCAGGTGTCCGGCAAGGACAGTGGATGCCATACGAATATGTTTGATGCCAATTCGGATAAGAATGGCGTTGATAAGTTTGATGTTGGCGGCGAAATTGAACAGACGCTATCTTGGAATAATATGAGGATTAGCATTACGAACGACGTGAATAGAACAGCTACAGTCTCAAATCCAAATAATGAAATTACGGCAACTGTAAGCGTAAAGGTTCCATACAACTACAGATTAAAACCATATGTTACGAACATAAACAGTGGGAA
>CAMKFS010000015.1 GCA_946411935.1 uncultured Candidatus Saccharibacteria bacterium
CTCAAGCTGAAGACAAATGGTCCCTAGAGAGTGATGGCTATTACTATTACTACCAACCACTCGCTCCAAATGCTACTACCGAATCTCTAATCATGAATGTCTCATTTGATTGTCATGCAAACTTTGCTGGTGAAATGACCTATAGCCAGGATGGCCAAATTGCTGGAGATACTCCATCACCTTACGCTGATTCTACCTTCCATGTTTATGTGATCTTTGAGACGAGCGATGAGGAATTCGCTGTCGCTAAGACACGTCTATATGACCTTGTTGCAAGCAAAACAAATGGCATCGATAGTGGTGTGAACTTTGCGGACTACTCAACTATTAGCGAAGATAACGGTAATGGCGTAAATACGCTTGCGGCGCATGCGAATGACGAACATCCAGTTTATTATTATCGCGGCGAGATTAACGACAATAATGTTCTGTTCAATAACTATTGTTGGAAGATTTTGCGTACAACTGGCACCGGAGGAACTAAATTAATTTATTCCGGCGCACCGACCGAAGAGAATGGCATTCCGGTTTGCAATAATACCGGTACAGATGTACAGCTAGAGGGTAAGATTGCTTATTATAGAACTGGTTCACTGGATGATATTTATATGGGCAATTGCTATTACAGCAACGCCTCACTAGGCGTAATCGGCTATATGTATAACACTCGCTACAATGTTCGCTGCGAAGATTATGGTGATATGTATGAATTAACTGTCGGTAATGACGTGCGGTATGAAAATGGTCAGTACACTTTAATTGATACCGTGACAGGCGGTGTCGGTCCAATCTCTAGTAATATATTTCAATCGAAACATTATTACTGCGCTGAAGGCGGAACGAGCTGCGAGAAAGTAAGATATATATATGCAATGAGTTCATATCAGGTTAGTCCTGGCTGGAAATTTCATGTGAGAGCAGTCGAATTTACGAACGGCGGCAAGATTGATGATGAAAATGGTGTTTATGCGAATGACTATGATTCGGAAGCCAAAACTACGGTAGAGAATTGGTTCGAAAATAGCGGCATGGTTAGCATTGAGGATAAACTTGAAGATACTATCTACTGCAATGATCGAACAACATATAATCAGTTATTAGACTCAAAAGATGCGAATATCATGACCTCGACTATAGATGATTTCTATTTTAATGCCGGGCATCGTAATACGCGATTATATAAGCCAAGCGTCGATTGTGCAAAGAAACGCGATTCGTTTACTAAAGAAGATACCGTGAATGGCAATGGTAAACTTAGACACAAGACTGGACTTATCACTTCGGACGAACTTACCTTGTCTGGCATGGTATATTGTAAATCGCCAACCGATAAAAGACTTTTCCTTCAGGCTGAAGGTATGGATTCATGGACGATGACTCCGGAAAACTATAATCTAAGCGCATCTATTAATTACCAATTCTACTGGAATCACTGTCATAGCGCGACTAATTCAATCAACTACATCGCAGCAGGCGTTCGCCCAGTTATCTCTATGAAATATGACACCTACGTCAAAGATGGCGATGGTACAGGTGACTCGCCGTACACTCTCGAGTGGTAATCCTTGAATGATATAATAGAGATATGATAGCTCATCTCAAAGGTATTTTGACCGAAAAATTCGACAATTCAGTAATTATTGACGTTAATGGCGTCGGTTACGAGGTTGCCCTTAGTGGCATTGACTACGAAAACCTCAATCTCGACGACGAAGTAAAGCTCTACACTTATCATCATGTACGCGAGCAGGCGGAGGAATTATTTGGCTTCACGAGTCTTGCCGCTAAGCGCCTTTTTGAACTGCTTATTTCCGTGCAAGGAATAGGGCCGAAGGCTGGTATGGCGATTCTGAGTCTCGCTCCGGCGGAAGAAGTTCGCAACGCAATCGCGAATGCTGATTCTGCCTACGTGGCAAAAGCCAGCGGAGTGGGGAAGAAATCTGCTGAGCGCGTCATTGTTGATCTTCGTGACAAAGTTGGCCTTCCGACTTACTATGGCCGCAAAAATGAGCCGATCACCCCGGCTAAGCCAGTCGAAAAGGATGAGGCGCTTGATGCGCTTATGGCGCTCGGTTTCACGCTCGCTGATGCTACGAAAGCGCTCGAAGGCATCGACCCTGCGCTTTCCGTAGAAGAACGTATTCGCGCCGCCCTTAAGAATCGCTAAGAATCATAATTATGCTTGAATCATTGTGGCGGCTTTGCTACAATAGATTCGTTGCTCTGGGAACGTGTGTATGACTCAGCATGTTTGGGGATATAGTCGTAAAGAGCGATGGCTCTGCTAGTTTTATGGGGATGAGCGCTAAGTAAGCGCAAAAAACTAATAGAAGAAGCAGGGCAATATTACTAAGCAGGAGAAACCATGAAAAAGCGTAACCGCAAGGGGACGCTCCAAGTGGACGCGCTTCACTGGAATGAATATATCGAAGTGTAAGCGCACAAAAAATAACCGCAGTTGAGAGCGGTTATTTTTTTATTTCTATTCAGCTTTTTCTTCGCTGGTAGTTTTTGGCCCGACTTCTAATCCGGCATTCTTTAGCTCTTCGTTGAGCATCTTTTCGATTTCATTTTTAATATCCTCGACGCTTTGAACATCGACAGCTCTTCCGTTTACGAAGAATGACGGCGTAGCATCGATTTTATCCTGCTTTGCGCCGATGTTTTTGTCAAAATCAATTTTCTTCTGAATATTTGCATCGCCTAGCATTGCTTTAAACTTCTCGATATCGCCTTTGCCGCTAGACACGTCTTCGAAGAAACCTGCGAAGATGTTTGTGCGCTTTTCAGTGTCAAATACATTGATCCAATCGTTGCGGTTATCATACATTGTCTCAAGCATTTGCCAGTAATAACCCTGAAGGCCAGCGGATTCTACGGCCGCAGATGCAGCACGCGCATTCTGATGACCATTGATTGGGTAGTTACGGAAGATGAATGCGACGCGATCGCCGTATTCTTTGTAGAGCTCGCTAATCTTCGGCATCATCGAAGCACAGCCAGGACATTGAAGGTCCGCATATTCGACTAATACAACTTTCGAATCTTCTTTGCCGCGCACGTGATCGCCGATGTTTCCATTATTTTCGTCGGCCGAAATAATGTTTTTTGTGTCATAGTTAGCGTAATTTACGCCATTGCCTGAATTTAACGAGGACCAGACAACCAAACCTCCGAACGCAAGCAAAATTGCCGCTATCGCACCTACAGTAATCTTATTCATGTATATAGTATAGCACGCGAGCAGTGTATAATAGAGATATGAAGCAGTCATTCCCGCGCAAGATAATGACCAAACTCGTTGCGGCGCTCGATCCGCATTTCGATAAATATCGCGCAAACCCAATCGCCACTTCTAAGGAACAGGCCGAGAAGGAACGCGAACGTGAAGAAAAGAAGTTTCAAGAACAGCTAGATAATGCTCTGAGACAGGCGACCAAAGATTACGCGCCAGCATCAGAGAAAGAGCTTGTTCAGCTTCTTCGCCGCACGCCGCGCGAGGTGCTGAGCGTAAAGCAGCGCAACTTGATTTCCGGTGCCATGTCCTTCGAAAAGCGCAAGGCAATCTTGATTACGATGCCGCGCGATGACATTACTTTTCTAAATGATACTGATTTTCTCGGCCCGCTCAATCTTGATAAACTGTATAAGACTGGCGATACGGTATTTCCGGTGCTTAACAAAAGCAAACGAGTCTGTGGCCTTATTCGTACCGATAAGCTTGACCTTTTGCATATCACGAAGGACCAGCCCGTAACGAAAATCATGGAGCATAAGGTCGCCTTTGCGCGCGAGGACTATACTCTCGAGCAACTTCTTGCTGTTTTTCTCCGCGCCCGCACTGATTATGTACTTATCATTAATGCTGATGAGCAACTGGTCGGATATGCTGAGCTTAATACATTGATTTCGGTACTATTTAATCGCGAGATTAAGGACGATTTCGAAAATGACGATTCATCGCTACTCGTCTCGCGTCGTGATTTGATATAATATACTCATGACGTGGGCATTCTTTCCAATCGCCGCAATGCTTTTTTATGTTAGCGGCAGCTATATTCAGAACTACCTAGTCGATACTGCTTTGCCGAAGAAGAAAGCGGGTGCTCTGATCATTATGCATCTTCCGCAAATGCTGCTGAGTATTTTGCTGCTTTTTGCGCTTTTTGGCCGTACGGTTTTCTTCTTGCCGCTTAACAATGCGCTCGGTCTAATTCTTGCCGGTGCCATTAATGTGGTCGGTTCGATTTACTATTACAAAGCTCTTCAATCTGGCGACACGGCCGATGTGAATATTTTTGGGCAGATCAGTCCGCTCTTGTCGCTCGTATTTGGTATTTTAATTCTCGGCGAGACGATTTCTATTGAGCAGGGAATTGGCTTCGCGCTTATTATGGCGGCTATTTTAGTTGTTGTTTTTGGCGGAATGAAAAAGACCGAGCATAAACGTGTCGATTTGCGTGTTGCCGCCTTGACGCTCACGTCGGCCTTCTTTTCTGTGCTTTCGGATGTTGTTTACGCCTTTTTCATTAAAGGTTTCACGACGGATATTAAACTCTTCTCTCAAGGATTCTTTTTCTTCCAATTAGGTTCTGCTCTAACGGTCACGGTTATTATGATTTGCTTTGTTTCTTGGCGTAAGGCCGTTCGTTCAACCTTCTTTACTGGCCGCAAGCATCGCCGCAATATGCTCGCCGCTATCACAGATAACTTGGCTTTCATGTTCGGCGAAGTGCTATATAAATTTGGCCTACTCATTGTTCCGGTCATTGCTATGATGACTGTTGTTGGCAAAGTCGCCGGTTTATTTATCTCATTGTTTTATACAATTTTCGTTGGAAAAATCTTCCCGAAATTTGTTCATGGCAAACGACTTACGCATAAAGTCGTTGCTAGCTACATGATTGCTGCAGTATTAATTATTGCCGGCATTGCCTTTATGAATTAGCACTCTTGCAGGGTAGAGTGCTAAGTGCTATACTTTAGTGCATGAGTAAACGTGACTACTACGAGGTTTTGGGCGTTGCAAAAGGCGCGTCTGACGACGAGATTAAGAAGGCTTTTCGCAAGCTTGCCGTGAAGTATCATCCGGACAAAAACCCGGGCGACAAGGAAGCGGAAGAGAAGTTCAAGGAAATTAATGAAGCTTATTCCGTGCTTAGCGACAAGACTAAGCGTAGTCGTTACGATCAATTTGGTCATGCTGGTGTTGGCGGTGACGGTGGCGGCGACCCATTTGCCGGATTCCGCGGCGCGAATGGCCGATCTTTCAATTTCGACTTTGGCGGTGGCGGCTTCGAAGATATTCTTGGTAGTATTTTTGGCTTCGGTGGCGGCTTCCGCGGCGCTCGCCGTGGCCGCGATTATCGTACGAGTATTACGATTGATTTTGAGGAGGCAATTTTTGGCGCAACGAAGACCATTTCGGTTGACGGTAATCAAACCAAACTAAAGATTCCGGCCGGCATCTTTGACGGTCAGTCGATTCGATTGGCGGGCAAGGGCGGAGAAGCGCCAACTGCCGATGGACAACGTGGCGATCTCTACGTCGAGGTTCGCGTTCGCGCGCATAAACACCTCACACGCGAGGGCGACTTGATTCTGTCGGAAGTTACTATTTCGATGGTTGACGCAGTTCTTGGCACCGAAATTGATGTCGAGACGGTCGATGGCGAAATTACAATGAAGATCCCTGCCGGCACGCAGCCAGGCACGAACTTTAAGTTGTCCGGTCATGGCGCTCCGCATCTCGGTTCTGATCAGCGCGGCCCGCATATCGTGACAGTGAATGTTGAAATTCCGAAGAGCCTCAATAAAAAACAAAAAGAATTGATTGAAGAGTTTGGCAAATCGACCAAGAAACGCGGTCTTTTTCGCTAATCTTACTTGATTATTACCTCTTATAACGCTAAAATAACTATAAGCGCAATCGGAGGTTTTATGAAAAAACATTTTGGGCAATTATCGCGCAAGAAACGCACGATTTTCGCCGTATCAGCAATCGGCATCTTCTTGCTTGTCGGTGCAACTCTTGCAATCAGTAGAGATGTTACAATTTTTAGTACTCTTTTTAAACTTAGTGATTACAAGACTGAATTTATTGAAACCTTCGATTCTCCAGATGATTGGTCACCGTGCGATGAAACGCCGAAGACGGTTATTGCAAAAAATGAATCTAGCGGCAAAATTTACGTTCGCCTCAAATATGATGAATACTGGCGCGCCAAAGATGGCGTTACGAACCTCCCGCTCACAAAGGATGGCGTAACGCTTGCGGAAATAATCTTCCAGAACGAAGCCGACTGGGAGCTTCGCGACGGCTGGTACTATTACAAGACTCCGCTCAATCCTGGCGAGAGTACTAATTCGCTATTCAAATCCGTCAAGCTCAATTGCAATGCAAGCTTTGGTGCTACGAATGTTTGCCATGACACCGCCAGCGGCCAAGAGTGCGAGAAACCGGCTGACGAATATGAAGAAGCGAGATATCATCTATTTATCACTGTTCAGACTATTTCTGAGGATGGTATTCATGAATGGATTCCGGAACAGCACACGGCCGATTGCGACAACCCAACGCTTCTTTACGATATTATTGCCTGTCAGAGTAACGGCACTGATGAAAATATCAACTTCAACGAGCGCGCAAGTAGTAATTTTGACAGCTCAAACGGCGTCAATACGGTCTACGCGCACCGAAACGACGAATTTCCTGTCCATTACTTCCGCGGCAACCCGAGCAACAACTACCTAGAATATAACGGCTTCTGCTGGCGCCTAATTCGCACTGCCGAAGGTGGCGGCGTGAAGATGATTTATGATGGCGTCAAGGAGTCTAGTGGCTGTACGGAAGCTAACAAATATATCGATGCTCCTAGCGCTACGAATGCATATTATCAACCTGCATATACAACGCCCTCCTCTGAAGGTTCGCTCATTCGCTACGAGATGGCACACTTTGGCTACATGTTCGGCAGCCAAGAATACTACGAGAAGCCTGACTCTATGATGTTTGGCCGCGTATTCGGTAAAGACGTAAGCTGGGATGGAGAGAAGTATGTCCTCGTTGATACGATTCGCTTCGCTGGTGGCCCATTCGCACCGGAGCATCTCCAGAATTACAACTACGTCTGTATGGATCAGCAGAGCGTTAATACGACGGAATGTACTGAGGTTTACTACTATTCTTCGTTCTCGCAGAACGCTTACGGCATTCGCTTAACTAACGGCGCAAAAATCGATGATATGTTTGCAGACATAAATACTAATACTAATAATTCGTTGGCGAAGAGCGTCGTGGACGATTGGTTCGCTAATAATATAACATCAAACACTGACGCCTTGGCGGATGTGGTTTATTGCAACGATCGCGGGACCCATATGACTTTTGGTGGCGGCAAGACTTTCTGGCTATATGATAGCTACTCTCGAATTCTTGGTATCGATAATAATGGCATAGCTAAGCCTTCAGTAGATTGTACTAGCAACAACGATTCATTTACGGTTAGTAGCGAGAATGGTAATGGCGCACTAACTCATCCTGTTGCTTTGCTTACCGGCGACGAGATGGTCCTAGCTGGTTTCTGTATGAGCACTGCAGTCGATAACTCGATCCCGACTGATTATGACGAAAGATGTCTTGGGCAGTCCGGTCAGACTTATCTAGACGGAAGCGGCTACTTTACGATGACGCCTTTGATTGCTGGTTGGAACAATAATAATATGGCTAGAGGTTACGATGTAAACTGGATTGATTACGGTAGCGCTGGTGGTTCGAGGGGTGCTTATCGTCCGGTCTTAGCTCTTAAATATGACACCGAAGTAGAGGGAAGCGGCACTCAGGCGGATCCATATCGCCTCAAATAACAGGGAAAAACAGGCGAGGAAAGCTCGCCCAACCTTGACAAAATAGGGAATATGTGCTAATATAAGAATAAGCCTCAGGGCGAGGCTTATTCTTTTGGTTGTTCAGTAATTAGCGTAAGCTAATTATTTTTTTGCGGTCTTTTTCTTGGCGCTAGTAGTTGCTTTCTTGCTGGCTGGCGCTTGAGCGGCCTTTGTCTTCTGAGCTACGCTAGCCTTACCTTTCTTGACGATTTCTTGGCCTTTTGTCTTAGCCTTCTTCGCGGCCTTGCTTGCGCCATCTTTAATGTCTTTGCGCGTCTCTTTGCCAGACTTTGGTGCCATCAGCACGCCTGCGATTGCGCCGCCGATTGCGCCGAGCGCTGCGCCGACGAATAGGCCTTTATGGCTTTTCTTGCAATCTTTCTTCTCGGCCATTTTATTCTCCTTTCTTGGATTTTTTAGATTTCTTTTTCTCGGCTTTTTCAATGTAGCTTTCGGTAAAATACTTTACCAAGCCGCCAACTGTTGTCATATCGCGAACATTGTCGGCAATATCGTCGGCCTTTTCTGCGATACCTTGACCTTGAACTACAATCTTCTTTGCTTCTTTTGTTACGCCAATAAGCTTAATCAAGAGAATAATTCCGATTAGCAAGAAGAGAAATAGTGTGATAGAAAGAATAAAAACTAAAATCCAAGCAGGTGTTTCCATTTTTTAACCCTCCAATTTATAAAATTCATCAAAGGCTTTGCGATAATTGTCTGGATCGCCAGTAGTAAGCCACTTCCCCTTTGACTTCGTAACAATAACATCACCTTCTTCGGCGAGCTTCGTGATGGCGTCAACTGTCCATAGCTCGTTGTCTAGACCAGTATTTCCTGGTACGAGATGCTCGAAGACCTCAGGCGTGAGCAAGTAGCGGCCATAGGAAGTCAAATTGCTTGGGCTATCTTCTGGCTTTGCTGGCTTCTCGACAATGTGGCTAAGCGTCATCTTGCCTTCGTCTTTTAGTGCAATCATGCCATACTTCTTCCAGACTTCTTGTGGCATTTCTTGGGCGGTAATGATTGCCTTTGCTTCTGGGTTCTTCTCGTAGGCCTCGATCAAGGTCTTAACATCGCCCTCGCCAAAGATAAGATCATCGCTGTAAAGCGCAACGAATGCCTCGTCCTCTTCTAGATAAGGCTTAGCGCTAGCGATTGGGCTACCGTTTCCGTAAGGAAGGCTCGGATCCTGTTCGATGACAGTAATGTCTGCCATATGGAGAACTTCGCGGACTGACTCGAAGCGATCGAGTTTGCCCTGCGATTCGAGCTGTTTGTAGATTTTTTCGCAAGGATTATTGAAGAAATCTTCATAGATTGGCTTGCCTTCGTGCGTTGCGACGATAATGATGGATTTAATGCCACCAGCAACGCACTCCTCGACGACATACTGCATGATTGGCTTAGCGCCAAGCGGAATCATACCTTTTGGTACGGTCTTAGTAATTGGAAGGAATCGGCTCGCAAAGCCCGCGTCGGTAATAACTGCTTTTGTAGGTTTCTTGTATGACATATTGTTCTCCTGTGTTCTTTCTATGATAACTTATTTTTGATTAATTCGTTAACACTTGCTGGGTTTGCTTTTCCTTTCGATTTCTTCATTACCTGTCCGACTAAGAAGCCAATCGCTTTCATTTCTCCGTTACGAACATCTTCTGCGGCCTTGGCGCATTCCGGCATTTCCAATACCTCATCAATAATCTGCGAGAGAGCATTCTCGTCATTCTCCTGCAAGAGGTTCATTTCTTTTGCGAGCTGATGTGGTGTCTTCGAAGTGTTCTTCTTGTCGTACATTTCCATCAAGACTTCCTTGGCGGCAGTTGATGATAATTCCTTCTTTTCAACCATTTCCGATAGCTCTAGGAGCTCGGCAGCGGTCGCCAGTTCGAAATCCTTATCTTGATTTTCTTCTGCAAGCAATACGCTAGCAAACCAGTTCGCAACGCGTGGCGCGAGGTTGACATTCGCATCACAAACACCCGCTAGACGCTGAGCTAGAATAGGATAATTGATAATTGCTTCTCGTGCGCTATCATCGAGATTGAGCACGCCGAACTTCGAGCGGTAATCTGCTGGCATCATTGGCATTTCGGCTGCGACCTTATCGACGTAAGCCTGCTCTAGTACAATTGGTGGCACATCTGGTTCTGGCATGTAGCGATAATCCTGTGCCTCTTCCTTGCTTCGTTGAGAAGTCGTCTTGCCCGTCGTGTCATTCCAGCCGCGCGTTTCTTGAACTACGCGCTCGCCCTTTTCGAGTAAGGCTTTCTGGCGCTTATATTCATACTCGACTGCACGCTCAACGCTGCGGAATGAGTTAAGGTTTTTAATCTCCGCACGAGTGCCAAGTTTATCTGTGTTTGAAATCGAGATATTTACGTCGAAACGCATATTGCCCTGGTAGAGGTCGCCATTCGTGACGTCTGCGTACATCATGAGGCGATGGAGCTCTTCGCAGTATGCGCGCGCCTGGGCAGCTGAATGAATATCTGGCATCGAAACAATCTCAATCAGCGGCGTGCCAGCGCGGTTTAAATCTACAGTTGAGTAGTTTCCAAAATGTGTCAGCTTGCCGGCATCCTCCTCGAGGTGGGCATGTTCAATCTTTACATCGCTACCATCTGGAAGATGAATAACGCCTGCGCCAATAATTGGCTGGTATAGCTGAGAAATCTGATAACCCTTTGGTAAATCTGGGTAATAATAATGTTTGCGATCGAAACGACTAAGTAGATTAATCTTACAGTTCATCGCAAGGCCAGCTCGCACCGCTTTCTCTACTGCGGCTTTGTTCAATACTGGAAGCATGCCTGGTAAAGCATAATCAATTGGGCTGACGCAGGAATTTGGTTCTTTGTCGACAGCATCGTTATTTACGCCGCTAAATAGCTTAGTCTTAGTGTTTAGCTGGACGTGGCATTCGATGCCGATTGTAATCTTGTATTCGCTCATCTAAATTGCTCCTAAATCCTTTAATGCCTGCTTATAAGTCTCGAGTGCATGCAAAGCCTGACGATATTCTGGCTTAAAATCATGTTCGTGCGCAATTTGGTTACGAAGTTTATGTGCATGCCAAACTGCATTAACTTGGCTAAATTTGTCTTTGCCGATTCTTTTTAGACGATCACCCATCGTGCGCCCCTGGATGCCCATTTCCATCATCGCGCGATCGAGTAGCTTATCGCCCTCAATGATCGCCATCGCATAGCTCGATTCGTTTCCCTTTACGAGCGACTGCTCGATTCCTAAGAAATCAACCTGATAATTTTCTTTGTCGAAAACATGGCCATGCTTATTTGTCATGGAGACTGCGATAAAAACGAGTACTCCTACGATTAGAATCGCAATCAAGAATAGTACTAGCGAAGGATCCATTATTGCTTATCCTCCGTGCTTGCTGCGATATTGAGTAGAAGCTGGTCGCTTTGGCGTGGGCCAACTAGCTGTGCGCCAATCGGCAAACCGTCTTTGCTCTTTCCGACTGGGATATTGATGCCTGGGATGCCGGCTAGGCTTGGCGGTACGGTCATCACGTCTTCGAGATACATCTGAAGTGGGTCATTCGTATTTTCGCCAATCTTAAATGCCGGGCGTGGTGCTGTTGGGCAGAGCAGGGCATCATATTTTTCAAATGCTTCATTATATGCATTAATTAAAAGCGTGCGCGCTTTCTGAGCTTTTAGATAATACGCATCAAAGAAACCAGAACTTAGTACGAAGTTACCAATCAGGATGCGGCGCTTGTTCTCTGGCATAAAGCCTTCGTCGCGAGTTTTGCTGTATATTTCGTCAAGATTCTTTGCCTCGGTTGAACGATGCCCGTAGCGAATGCCGTCATAGCGGCTCAAATTCGAGGAAACTTCTGCCGGGACAACGATGTAGTAAATCGCCAAAGCGTATTTCAAAATTGGCATACTGATTTCTTCGATTTCGTAACCTGCTTTTTTGAGCTTGTTTGCATAATCTCTGACTGCCTTTGAAACTTCTGGGTCGACGCCTTCACCCATGAAGTCGGCGATTAAGCCAATCTTTTTCTTCTTCGGGGTAGCATCGGCTAAATCTTTAGTCCAATAATCATCGAGCGTTGTGGAGTCTTTCGCGTCTTTGCCGGCCATAATACTCATTACGAGATTTGCGTCTTCTGCGGATTTTGCAAAACAGCCCATCGTATCAGTTGAAGAGGCCATTGCGACTACGCCGTAGCGGCTAACTGCACCAAAAGTAGGCTTTACGCCGATTACACCATTAAAGCTAGCTGGCTGACGAATCGAGCCGCCAGTGTCGGAACCGAGCGCAAAAGGCACGATGTCAAGTGCGACAGCAACGGCACTACCGCCGCTTGAACCACCAGCAACGCGTGTTTTGTCGTAAGCATTGGAAGTAGGACCGAAATATGAGTTTTCAGTGCTACCACCATGTGCATAAGCGTCAAGGTTTGTGCGGCCAATCATAATTGCCCCTTCGGCCTCAATCTTTGCGACCGCCGTCGCAGTGATTGGAGCAGGGAAATCTTCGAGCATTTTTGCGGCTGCAGTGGTATTTCCCTCCGGGCTTAAGTAATTATCTTTCAGGGCGAATGGTACGCCAGCCAAACGACCGACTTCCTCGCCGCGTTCGATTTTTGCATCGATCTCGCGAGCGCGTTCCAAGGCGCTGGCCTCGTTCATTGAGATAAACGCGTGATAATCCTCGTATTCTTTCGCTTTCTCTAATGCTGCGCGCACTAAATCAACGGCCTTCGTATTCTTATCTGCAATTTTCATAGAACTTTTGGTACCTTTATCTGATTATCTTCACTTTCGACCGTAAGTGCGAGCAAATCTTCACGATTTGCTTCGAATTCCTCGATAACGTCATCTCGCCAGACATTCTTCATATCGAAACATTGATAAGTTGGTTCGATATTCTCTGTATTTAGCTCATCGAGTTGCGAGAAATAATTTACGATGCTATCGAGATCTTTAATAAGTGGTTCAATCTGTGCTTCATTAAGTGAGATATTGGACAGTTCCGCTAAATGTAGCACATCTTCTCTAGTAATTGACATACTTAAATTTTACCATATTTAACCTGTTTATATATCTGATAATTGCTCAATATCTGCGCCAAGTGCTACGAGGCGATGGGCGAAGTTTTCGTAGCCGCGTGCAATTGAATAAGTGTTACGCAAAATCGACTTTCCCGGGGCGGCTAACATTGCGAGCATTACGACGACGGCCGGGCGCAGAGCTGGTGGTGCCATTAATTCAGCTGGACGCCAATTTGTTGGACCGGTAATAAACACACGGTGCGCATCGAGCAGTTCGACGTTTGCATTCAAATTTGCGAGTTCTGTCGAATAGATTGCTCTATTTTCAAACACCCAGTCGTGAATTAGGGTGCGGCCTTTCGCCGTTGCGGCAATCGCCGAGAAGAATGGTAGAGAATCGATATTTAGGCCAGGGAATGGCATCGGATGGATCTTATCAATTGGTGCTTTTAGGGCCGATTTCTTTAGGCGAATGTCGGCTAGTCGCGTCCGACTATTGTCGGCAAGATATTCTTCAGAGACGATCATTTTTTGTCCCATCGAGCGTAGGATTTCAAGTTCTATCTCAAGAAATTCGATTGGTACACGCTTAATTTCGATTTCAGATTTCGTAACAATGCCGGCCGCAATGAAGCTCATTGCCTCAATTGGATCTTCGCTTGGTTCGTATTCGATCTTCTTTGAGATCTTTTTAACTCCATGAACAATAAGATTAGTTGTGCCAATGCCTTCAATTTTTACTCCAAGCTTTTGCAAATAGAAACAGACATCTTGCACCATGTAATTTGGGCTTGCGCCGACGATGGTTGTTTTGCCCGGTGTTAATGCGGCAGCCATAACTGCATTCTCCGTTACTGTGTCGCCGCGCTCAATCAGGACAATTTTGCGATCGCCGGCATCAACCTTTTCCACGGTTGCCTCATAAAAGCCTGGATTAATTTTTGCATTTACGTTCAGTCCAAAACTTTTTAGAGCATGTAGATGCGGCTCGACCGTACGAGAACCAAGCGAACAGCCACCCGCATAAGGGAGTCGAAATTCCTTGTAGAAGTGCAGTAATGGGCCAAACATCATAATAATTGTGCGCGTTCGTCGTGCGGCCGCTAAATCAAGATTATTGAGATCAAGTTTCTTCGGCGGCTCAATAAGAAGATCGCGTTCATCATTAATCCAAGTTGTTTTAACGCCAATCGATTCGAGCACTTCAATGATACGGTAGACCTCTTCAATATGCGCAAGATGTTTCAATGTAGTGCTTTTTTCATTAAGCAGAGCTGCGCAGAGAAGACCGACTGCGGCATTTTTAGACGTATTAATCGTCACGCTGCCGTGGAGCTCTTTGCCGCCATTAATGCAAAAGCCTTGAGTGGCGCTTTCATTAATGGAGATAATTTGATAATTAAGAACGCGACTAATCTTGGAGATTATCTCAAGAGATGCATTTTGTTTGCCATGTTCGATTCGGTTGATTGCAGACTGGCTAGTGCCGATTTTTTTCGCTAACTCCGCCTGAGTCATATCCTTGCGAGCTCGCGCCATCGCAATGATGTTGCCAATTTCGACCATGTAATCTGCTTGTTTCTTCATAAGATTTATTATATCATGCAGCGCATAAAAAAATCCCCCTTTTGCGGGGGATTTTTAATCTATTCTGCGTTCGTATGGACCGCGACGACATCATCGAGATCATCAATTGCATCGAGAATTTTCTCGACCTTTTCGGCAGTCTCGCCTTCGACCGGAACGGTATTATTTGGAACATACTGTAGCTCCGCTGAATCGATTTCGTAACCAGCATCAAGCAAAGCTCCGCGTACTTTCATTAAATCTGACGAAACAGTATAAATCGTCGTGCCATCATCTTCATCGGCTACATCCTCGGCACCAGCATCGAGCGCCGCCATCATAATCTCGTCGCCTTTTGCTTTTGTGAAGATTACGCCTTTACGCGTAAACTGGAACATTACTGATCCCGGATCTGCCATGCGGCCACCATTTTTCTCGAGCGTATGGCGAACCTCTGGCATAGTGCGGTTCTTATTATCGGTTGCAACCTCAATGATAATACCGACGCCGCCAGGACCGTAGGCCTCATAAGTTTCTTCGATTAACGCTGCTGCGTTCTTATCTTCTACGCGTGCAATTGCACGTTCGATATTTGCCTTTGGCATATTTGCCAAGCGCGCTTTCTCTAGCACCATCGCGAGCGACGGGTTCATGCTAGGATCGGTACCACTACGTGCTGCAATTGCAATTTGGTTACCGATTTTTGTAAACAACGCACCGCGCTTTGCGTCTACGACGGCTTTTTGGCGTTTGGTGGTTGCCCATTTACTGTGTCCGCTCATGTATTAAATTTCCTCTTGTTTTTTCGCTAATTTATTCTATTTTAGCATAATATTAGAACATATTTTCAAAAAAGTGCCAAAAAGAACGTAGTTATGCTTTAAGCAATCAATAAACGGTGTTACCCTCAACTCCAAATACTTTTCTATAAAGTATTTTCAAGCAAAAAATAAGGAGTAAAAATGAGATTATATAAAAGAATCCAACTCAAAAAACGCGAGATCCTTAAGCTTCAGGAGGACTGCGAGGATTATATCTGGGCGGCTATCGACCCATGCAAATGTGTTATTTCGTTAGGCGACGACTACTTAATTGATCTGCGTGACGTCCTGTTAGTCAACAACTGTCGTCCAGAAAATATTTTTGGAATTGGTTTTGATCTCAGCACGGGTAGGATTGATTATATCAACCAGATTAATCGTCGGAACCCATCCGTCAGCGTAACTGGCGAGCTGACAGTGGAGGATAAAGAGGAAATTGAGGACGCTCTACATTATTTCTTCGAAAAACTGCCTGTTTATCAGGAAGCATAATCTAGAATTCAGAGTGAGCAGATGGTAAAATAATTATATTAATAGGAGGTAATTACCAATGGCCAAAAAGAGTCAGAAAGAGGCGGGCGACAAGACAGAAACAAACAACGATTCTGGCAAAAAACAAGCACTTGATTTAGCACTATCACAAATTACGAAACAATTCGGCGACGGTTCGATTATGAAACTTGGCGATCAATCCAAGATAGACGTAGAACTTTTTTCTTCCGGCTCGTTGGCATTAGATTTAGCTCTCGGTGGCGGTTATCCGAAGGGGCGCATTATTGAGATCTATGGTCCGGAATCTTCCGGTAAGACCACTTTGGCGCTTCATGCTATCTCCGAGATTCAGAAGCAGGGTGGACAAGCGGCATTTATTGATGCCGAGCATGCTCTTGATCCAGCCTACGCTCGCAAAATCGGCATAAATACTGGTGATTTGCTCATCTCTCAGCCAGATAACGGCGAGCAGGCGCTTGAAATTTGCGAAACACTCGTTCGTTCTGGTGCAGTTGACCTCATCGTCGTCGACTCCGTTGCTGCGCTTGTGCCACAAGCTGAAATTGATGGCGATATGGGTGATGCTCAGATGGGCCTTCAGGCTCGCCTCATGTCACAGGCGATGCGTAAGCTTACGGGCATAATCAGCAAGACTAAGGCCACCGTTATCTTTATTAATCAGATTCGAATGAAGATTGGTGTGATGTTTGGCAATCCAGAGACAACCACTGGCGGTAACGCACTCAAATTCTATGCTTCGGTCCGTATTGATATTCGCCGTATCGGCCAAATTAAGTCCGGCGACGACATTTCTGGCAACCGTACCAAGATAAAAGTCGTAAAAAACAAGATTGCAGCTCCATTCCGTACTGCGGAATTCGATATTATGTACAATGAAGGCATTAGTAAGACAGGCGATGTGCTTGATCTTGCTGTGAGCCATAATATTCTCGAGAAATCTGGTGCCTTTATCAAATATAACGGCGAAACGCTAGGTCAAGGCCGTGAAGCCGTAAAGAATCTCTTTAAGGAAAAGCCAGAATTAATGGCCGAAATCGAGGCGAAAGTCCGTGAGGCTGCTAAAAACGACGAGTAATAATGCTCGAAACGCATACGATTTTCGATGACGCCGCCGGCCGGGAACGGTTGGCAGCTCATCGGGTCACCGACATAAAAGAAGCTGTCCGCGATAAGAACCGCGTTAATATTTCGATTGATGACAAATATTTCTGCTCTCTTGATATCTCGCAGGTCGTTGATCTACATATTAAAGTTGGCCGAGAACTAAACGCCGAGGAGCTTGAAACGCTTAAAAAAGCCTCTGATTTCGGCAAATTCTATGCTCGAGCACTCGAATATGCTCTCATGCGGCCACGCTCTTCTAAAGAAATACGTGATTACCTCAAACGCAAAACTCTCGACCGAAAAATTCGGGTCAAGAATCCTAAAAATGGCGAATATCAGACGAAAACTAAGTCTGGTTACGACGAATCGCTTATAGAGCCAGTTTATCGTCGCCTTGAAGAACGAGGTTACATCGATGATTATCGCTTTGCTACGCAGTGGATGGAGAACCGCAGCATCAGTAAGGGAACTAGCATGAAAAAGCTTCGTTTGGAGCTTCAGCAGAAAGGTATATCGGCTCAAACAATCGATCGAGTTATCGTTGATACGAACCGCGATGATCGAGCCGAGTTGCGTAAAGTAATTGCTCGTAAGGCAAAAAAATACCCCGACGAGCAGAAATTAATTCAATATCTTTTACGCCAGGGCTTTAATTATTCGGATATATCAGACGAGCTCTCGACTGAATCTTCGTCGGTATAAGCGGGTTTTCGGAATGGATTTGTAAAGTTTGGCACAAATTCCTCTTTGTCTTGTTCTTTCTTTTCCTTTGGTACTTTTATTTGCGCCTTGTCGTGCTTAATTGTAACTTTATAGTCGTCAATTTCGACGATTTGTGAGCGGTTAATCGTAAGCTCTGGGTCAATAAGGGAAGACATAAAAGGGCGTTGGACGATTAGCTGATAAATCATAAAAGTGCTCGAATCGAGCGTATAATCAGAGACTTTGCCAATCTTTTTACCGTCTTGCGTGACGACTTTCAGACCAATAAGGTTGAACCTCAAATCCATCACTTCATCGAAACGCACAACATCGCCGCGTTCAACGAAACGATCGGTCGAATCGACTATCAGACCAGAATCGCCTACTTCGCGAATATCATCAGTGCTAAGTATGTCGCCT
>CAMKFS010000016.1 GCA_946411935.1 uncultured Candidatus Saccharibacteria bacterium
ATACTTTATCGAGATCTGGACTCGATTGACCGGTCTCCCACTTCGAAACGGTCTGCCGCGTAAGCTCCAGCCTATCCGCAACTTCTTCCTGGGATAAACCTGCAGCTTTACGCAATTTTATTAACCTTTCGGGTAATGTCATTTTGCGTTTCCTTTGTTAATATATGTCTACATTTTATTAAAATGCAACGAAAATTAACACCAACTAGACTTTACATTTACGCAACGAAAGTTAACATTTTGATACTTTTTTATATAAAAATCATGAAAAACCCCGCCAAATTAATGACGGGGCGATATTTTAGGCCTTGATGTTACTCTCGAAGTTCCACTGGCCATTTGCTTCTACTATTGGCGGATGCTCATGCTCCTCCAATACTTCATATTCAATTGGGCTAGACCATAAGGACGGTCGAAATGAATACTTTTCATGATTCAGACAATTAAGCCGAATCACTCCATCCTCGCCGTCTTCATATACTACGCCGATTTTGCCGAATACCGATATCACGGTACCGGGCTTGAATATTAAACGTAAAGAACTATTATTAAGGATTGCCACACTATCACCTCCTTTGGCACCCTACAGGCTACTTGCTACGTTAGACTGAAAGTCAAATACGTAGCCATTTAAAACTACGGGATCGTTCGGATCCTCATCGAGAATCCAGCACGCGAGAGGCTTCTTGCAAAAAGCCGGATTAATCATATAGGTACGATGATTCTTGCAATTGAGATAGATACCTCTTGCTCCATCTTCGTACACTACACCAGTATAGCCATTCAGCCTCACGACTGTCCCCGGGAAGATATACTTACGATTCACCGAGTTCTTTATTGTAATCTTTCTCATGGCACTTTCCTCCTTGCCATCAGTGCGGTAGGCCAATTTACTTGCCTGTCAAGCAATTCCTACAGTAGTTCATTATAGCATAAATGTTTAATATTGTCAATAATATGCTATACTAACAGGTATGAAAATAGTCACTCGTTTTGCGCCGTCGCCGACCGGCTACATTCATATCGGCAATCTTCGTTCCGCAATTTATCCATATCTCGTCGCTAAGCAGAACGAGGGAACTTTTATTCTTCGCATCGAAGATACCGACCGTGCCCGCTATGTCGAGGGCGCAACCGATCTCATCAAAGATACCCTACAATGGATTGGTCTTGATTGGGACGAAGGTCCAGACAAGGGCGGAGAAAACGGTCCATACTTTCAAACTCAGCGCCAAGAAATCTATATAGAATGGGCAAAGAAGCTTATTGCTTCCGGCCGCGCCTATGCCGACCCAACTCCAAGTGAAACAATCGCAAAATATCGCGAAGAGGCTAACAAAAATAAGCAGGCCTTTCTATATCGCAACTATCGCCCAGCCAAAACACCAGAGTGGGAACCAGGCATGCCACTACGTTTCAAGGCCGACCCAAAAGAGCGCAAATATCATGACGAGGTCTTTGGCGACAAAGTTATGCTTCCGGAGACTCAGGACGATATTATTATCATTAAAGCCGATGGTTTACCGACTTACAACTTCGCCCACATCGTTGATGATGCTACGATGGGCGTAACACATATTTTCCGCGGCCAAGAATACTTGCCGAGCATGGGTAACTATCTCGCCATTTACGAAGCACTCAATCTTGAGCCACCAAAGTTTGTCCATTTGCCACACATTCTCGCTCCGACCGGCAACAAAAAGCTCGGCAAACGAGATGGCGCAAAATCCGCCGTCGATTATCGTGCCGACGGTATCTTACCAGAAGCAATGTTAAACTTCCTCGCCTGCCTTGGCTGGAATGATGGCACCGAAGACGAAATTTATAGCAGAGAAGACCTCATCGAGAAATTCAATATCGACCGTATCCAGCATGCCGGCGCTCGCTACGACGAACAGAAGCTCATCTGGTTGAATGGTCAATGGATTCGCAAGCTATTTGCCGAAGACGCAAAGGCACTCTATGGGCGCACAAAAGATTTCTGGCCAGAAGAAGCCACTAGCGCCGACGACGACTATAAATTCAAAATCTTCAGTATTATTTATGATCGCCTCAAAACTCTCGGCGACCTCAAAACAATGACAAGCTACTTCTTTGCTGACCCGGCCGTCGACATGGCAATGATCGAATCTAATAAGGCACTCAAAAAACTATCCGAGCATGAAATTCAAAATATCCTTCATCAAGCTATCAATAAACTTCGCAGCGTCGAAGATTGGAGCGCCGACAATCTCCAAGCCGCGCTGAACGAATTGCTAGAATCAACTGGCCGCAAACCAGCTGAGCTCTTTGGCCTCATCCGTCTCAGCATTAGCTTTGCGCCATTCAGCCCAGCCCTACATGACACCCTTAGCGTTCTCGGTCGCGACCGCAGCCTCGCGCGCCTAAATGCCGTCATTACTGCCTACTCGCGCGACTAGGGAAGCCAGAACATGAATCACCTTTTCGACACGTTATTTTGATGTTATAATATGTAAGTCAGATTGTGCCCAATTCTGGATCGGAGGTGATTTATATGGGCAAGATTTTTAAACTTATTGGAAATTTTGAGCAAAATGGCAAATGGGCGAAACCGAGGCCCAATTTCACTGGCAAAATTGCCGCAGAAGAAGGCGGATATTTTTATGGCTATTGCTACGAACGCTACGATAGCGATCAACCGGACGCCAACAAAATACGGTACTTATTCGGACAATTGCGACCTTGCGAAGATAGCGACGGTTTTAGCATATGCTTTCTGAAACTCTCGAACTACGGATTCCAAACTCCATTGTTATATTTTGCTTCGGACAACAATAAAACAGATGCATGTCATTGGATGTCATTCCGAGTATCAAATCTAAAGCCGCATTTCGTAAACGAAGGCAAAGCTGATCTTCAAATCGAGGAACTCCCCTATTTAGACGAAGACTATCAAAAAATCCGCAATCGTTTTTACCTGGATTTACAGCTCTCATTGCCCAATATTGTTGCTATCGAAATCTTTTCCGATACAGCCACGAGTTTGGGTCTAGATTGACTCAGTATAGTCCGCCGCTAAGGCGGGCTATTTTTTACGCTTATGATATAATAAAAACATGAACGGTAAGCAACAATACTACGGCGACCAAAAAAGTCGTAGCAAGAAGCAAGACGAAACAATTACCAAACTTTATCGCGAAAGCGAAGAAAACGACGACGTCGAAGATTTCCTAAAGGATAAAAACGTCGACGAAGAAACTCCAAAAGAGAAAAAATCGGCCAAGAAAAAACGCGAAAAAGCCGAAAGGCGAGCAGAATCAGGCAAGAAAGCGAAAAAAATCATCAAGCGCACTTTCTTGACTATCATTTTGCTCGGTTTGATTGGCGGAGGCGTCTGGTATTTTCTCCAGAGCGGTCGCAGCACAACCGATCTCGGTGATTTAAATGGCGAGGAAGCTAAAGCCGACGAGATTTATTATTCACACCTAACTGGACGTGAAGTCGCAAATAAAGACGTCGTCAACCAGGCCGCAACCTGTATCATGATCGAGAATAGCCAAGCGGCCCGCCCGCAATCCGGTCTCAACGAAGCTGGCGTCATCTATGAAGCGATCGCCGAAGGCGGCATTACGCGCTTCATGGCAATTTTCCAGGAAGCAAAGCCAAACTACATTGGCCCAGTTCGTAGCGTTCGCCTAACATTCGCCGAACTCGCTAAGCCATACCAATGTTCTATCGCTCACGTCGGCGGCAGCGACAACGCTCTACGCCTAATTCGCAACAATTCCGCCTTCCGTGACATCGATCATTTCTTTAATGACAAAGCTTACTGGCGCATCCGCGGACGCGCCGCACCGCACAATGTCTATACGCGCTTCAGTATGCTTGACGAGTTAAACTTTAGCAAAGGCTATCGCAACAGCGAATTTAACGGCTTTGCGCGTATCAAAGCTGACACCAAACCTGAGCCAACCGAAAAGAAGGCGAATAAAATCACAATCGACATGTCTAGCGCAATCTTCAGCCCAGTCTACAGCTACAATCCAAATACAAACAAATATCTCCGATCCTATGTTTCTGGCGGTCCACATTTCAGCGCAAACGAAGACGGCACAACTATTCAAAACGAACCAGACGTAGTAATCGCAATGAAAGTTAACTCTGTTGCCCGCACCGGCGAAACGCAATATGCCGACTACACGACAACCGGAAGCGGCGATGCGACCATTTTCCAAAACGGCGGAGTTATTGAAGCGCACTGGGATCGCAAAGATGTCGATTCAGAGCTAAAATTTGTCGATGCAGCCGGCAATGAAATTCAATTAAATCGTGGGCAAACCTGGATTACGCTATATCCAACTAACGGCAAAGTAACATGGGAGTAATAATGTACAACAATCAATTAGACTACACGCCAATGCCGGGAGAAACCCTTAAAGGAGACACCGGCGAAACCGGAGAAATCGAAAACCCATATTACGATAGCGGCTTTGAAGATTTAGCTAACGAAAATAATGAGCAGGGCTTCAATGAGCTTAATAGTGAACAGGAAAAACAGATTCCAACCGAATCAGGAAATGCCCTCGAAGATACCTTGAATCGACAATGGAGCGAGGGACGCGTAGATATTGAGGCAGCAGAACAAAACATCAATAGCAATTACATCGAAGGAGCAGCTATCCAATCGACTACTAGCGCAAATGCAGAGGCAGACATCGCCGAAGCCGAGCGAGATTCTATTGACACTCCAGGTTCTGAGCAACCAAAGAATATCAACCAGCCGCGCGAAATTTCCAATGCCGCCGCTATGGAAGCAATCGCGGCCGACGTAATCAGCGACGATCTCGTAGATAAAATCAAAGCAGGCGACGATGAAGCAATTGCAAATATCGAAGAAGTCGAACAGCATGCCGCGAGAGCGGAATCCCTCGCCGACAAGATTGCTAATACCGCCAACAATAACGCCACTAGCGAGCAAGAGCTCAATATGGCCCGTAGTGCCGCCGAACAGGTCCGCGAAATGGCCACCGAGGCCGCCGATAAAGTCTTCGAGGCGAAGGCCGAATATGACGCATTAAGTGAAGACGAAAAAGAAATCACAAAAGAAGCCGCCGAAGCTGCTGCAGCAAATGGCACCGACATTGAATTAGAGAAGCAAAAACTCGAAGAAGACAAAGAAGCCGAAGACGAGAAAGAAGAAGAAAAAGACAAATTCACTCCAGATATGTCGCGTGGCATTTTTGACTAATTATCAGTAAAATATAAGTATGTATATCAATAATCGAATTCTTGTCGGCAAAACTGCCGAAGAAAAAGAGCTCTTCATTTTGCCGGAAATGGCCAACCGCCACGGACTCATTACCGGCGCTTCCGGCTCTGGCAAAACTATCACCCTGAAAGTAATGGCCGAGAGTTTCTCCGATGCGGGCGTGCCAGTCTTTCTCGCCGATGTAAAAGGCGACCTCGCCGGAACCGCTTTCGCCGGCGAAATCAATCCAAAAATCCAAGAGCGTCTAGACAGTCTCAAGCTTAACGATTTTAAACCACAATCATATCCAGTCCGCTTCTGGGATTTATACGGCGAGAAGGGTCATCATCTTCGTGCTACCATCGCAAGTGTCGGTTCCGACATCCTCTCGATCATTCTCGGCCTTTCTGAGGCTCAGGAGGGCAATCTTGCCGTCACATTTGCCGTCGCAAAAGATGAAAACTTACCACTCGATACAATCGCAGATCTACGCGCCGCGCTTGAGCACGTCGCCGAAAATCGCGCCGACTACAACACGAAATATGGCCAAGTCACCCCGCAAAGTATTGGCGCCATCCAGCGCTCGTTGCTTCAGCTCCAAAACCAAGGCGCCGATAAATTCTTCGGCCAGCCAATGCTCGACATCAATGATTTCTTCCAGACCAAAGACGGTCGCGGCGAAATTAATATTCTTGATTCAGTTAAACTCTTCCATAGCCCAGACCTCTATGCCGCCTTCCTACTCTGGATCCTAACTGAATTATTCAGCAAATCTCCAGAAGTCGGCGACCAGGCAAAGCCACGCTTAGTCTTCTTCTTCGACGAAGCGCATCTCTTATTCAATAATATGCCGAGCTACCGCCTGAAACGCATCACGCAAATCGTAAAACTCATTCGCTCGCGCGGAATTGGCCTCTACTTCATTTCTCAAGCGCCAACAGACATTCCAGACGATATTCTCGCTCAGCTCGGCAACCGCGTTCAGCATGCACTCCGCGCCTATACGCCAGCCGAACAGAAAACTGTCAAAGTTGCCGCCGACGCATTTCGCACTAATAAAGCCTTCAACACCGAAGAGGCAATCCTCGAACTTGGCACCGGCGAAGCTCTAATTTCCTTCCAAAACGAAAAGGGCGCCCCAGAAATCGTCGAAAAAGCCACGATTCTGCCGCCTCAAAGTCGCATGGGCATAATTTCCGACGACGAACGTGCACATATTATTGCAGCCAGCCCTTATGTAACAAAATATGACGCCGTCGCTCGCCCTGGCCAAGCTAATACAATTTCAACTCCAGATAAAAAATTCGACCCAAACGCTGCCCAGGCTGAAAATCTCGCCAAATATTCTAGCCAATACGGCAATGGCCCGCTCAACAAAATCCGCACAAGAACTAGTGCGAAAACTACCGCCAAGGCCTCCACGAGCACCGCACGCCATACGAAATCTGCTGCCGAAAAAGCCGGGGAACGCTTCGTCACGAACGCCGCTGGCGCCGCCGGCCGTGGACTTATCAGCCGAATCTTCAAGTGGTTCAAGTAGTTCATGCTTGACTTTTTCACGAAAGTATAGTATAATAATAGATATTTTGTACCTTAATATTTTTGGTCACTATTTTCATAGAAGGAGGGGATAATATGATTACAAATGAACGATACAACAGCCTGAGAAATCAGATTACGGCAAACTATGCGAAAATCGTAAAGATTGAGCACGAAATCACTCCATTGGATATGGACGTCGCTCTATTTTCTAACCAGCTTGAGCGACTGGTATACTCTGAACAGGTTACGCAAGTGGAACTCGAAAAAATCAACTACGATCTCGAAACATGCAGAATGAAGATTCGCAACTATAGTAGCGATATCGACTACCTAATCAAGGAAAATAAAGAACTGATTAGTGAGTTCGCTGAGCTACATAGCATCAGATGCGGCGAGGATATTTCCCCAGATTATTATTCGATCAAAATCGAAGATCTGGGGCTAAGCGAGCGCGTATATAACGGCCTGGCTCACTCTCACTGGTATTGGCACTGGGATGAAAAACATGAAAAAGCCGAAAACTACAAGTGTGTCGGAGACGTCATTCGTCATATGATCGAAGAGACATTCGGATACCACGAATGGGGCTACTATAAAGAACTAGTTTTTCATTTCGAACACACTTCCATATTCCTCAACGAAGATGAGCTCGCAGAAGTCTGTCTCAAGCTAGAAGAATTCGGCTACCATCACGAGAATATCGATATCATCCTCAAGCGGAATGATATATGGCATCTCGGCCTCAGCGATAAACTTGTCAAAAGGCTTATTAACGCCGGCCTATACACGAAAGCACAGCTAGCCGAAACGTGCGACGGCGAACTGCTCGATATTCCTATGATCGGACGAGCCAAAGTCGCGCAAATACGCGAGGCAATACAACAGTGACCATAAGAAAAAAGCACCCGGCATTACGTTGGGTGCTTTTTATTGCAAAAAAATCAATCCTAACAACCTACACCCGGCGCCCGGTTCCAACACTGGGTGCTTTTTTATTATGTAAAAACCTGTTATAATATGCGCCAAGAACATACGGGTGGTATGTATTTTTTATTGTTAGCACCTTAAAAAGGAGGTAATCGGTTATGGTGTATCTTGTTGTTGTTTTAATCACATTAATAGCGCTCACTTATGTCGCTTATAACTTCTTTAAGATACGCAAGATGGACGAAGGCATAGACGAGATGGTGGAAATTGCTGGCATTATCCGCAATGGCGCACGCACATTCATGCGTGCCGAATATAAAACTATTATCCCTGTCATTATTATTGTTGCAGCCATCTTCACGTGTTTTATCGAAAAAACTAGCGGCCTAACGTTTATTTTGGGCGCAACAATGAGTAGCTTAGCTTGTATCATCGGCATGCGTAGTGCAACTTACGGCAATGTTCGTACGACTAATGCAGCACGCGAAACCCTCAACATTGGCAAAACTACTCAAGTAGCACTTAGAGGAGGTAGCATTAGCGGCCTCAGCGTACCAGCTTTCGGCCTACTCGGACTCGTTCTCGTTCGCATTATTGCTGGCGGCGTACAAGCTGGCGTAGTCGGCGGCGGCCTCATCGTGTCGTTGCAGTGTAATCCAACCATTATGCGATTTACTACTTATTCACTTGGCTGCTCTCTTGTAGCCATGTTTAATCGTATCGCAGGTGGAAATTATACAAAAGCCGCGGATATCTCAGCTGACATCGTCGCAAAAGTACGTCACGACATGCCGGAAGACGATTCGCGTATGCCAAATACTATTGCAGATTTCATCGGCGACAACGTTAACGATATCGCAGGAAACTGCTCAGACTTACTCGAGTCCTACGTAGCAACCATCGTTGCCTGTATTCTTATTGCGGGCACACTCGAAGCCGAAGGCTCTAGTCTAGCATTTGGCAATGCAGCTAGCTTATTCCCAATCATTATCGCCGGCGTAGGATTAGCTGGCAGTATGATCGGCATCTGTTATGCACTCATGCATAAGGCTAGCGACAATCCGTCAAAGGAGCTCGATATGGCCACTTATATCTCAGCTTTCATCGTTATCGTCGCCAGTGCTATTGCTGCCAGAGCAGTCTTTAGCAACGTAGATTTACCAAGTGCATTCCATGTCGGTTGGATTTCTCCATGGATAGCTTGCATACTCGGAATCATGAGCGGCGTTATGATTGGTAAGGTGACGGAATACTACACTGGTACAGAATTTAACCCAGTCAAGAAACTTGCTCAAATGGCAACTGAAGGTGAAGCATTCGTTATAACCAAAGGTGACGCCATTGGCTCACGTTCATGTCTTTTGCCAATTGGCATGATTTGCCTATCGCTGATCATTTCAGGCTTAATTTGCGGTATCTACGGTATCGCCATTGCTGCGCTCGGAATGCTCAGCTTTGTCGGCACGACCGTTTCCATCGATGCTTTTGGCCCAATTGCAGATAATGCTGGAGGAATCGCTGAAAGCTGTCATCTTGCACCAAACGTTCGTGCTATCACAGACAAACTCGACGCAGTCGGCAATACAACTGCTGCTATCGGCAAAGGTTTTGCCATTGGCTCTGCCGCATTCGCAACAGTTTCACTAATTTTTGCTTATGTAGGTAGCTATTCGTCAGGCGAACCAACTCTTAACATAGCAAACTATATGATCATTGCAGGAGCAATCCTGGGTGGCGCAATTATCGAATACTTCTCGGCATTACTGACCGACAATACAATCGACTCCGCTAAACTTATGGCAGAGGAGGGCGATCGTCAGTTATCAATACCGGGAGTTATTGAAGGCACCGTTAAACCAGATTATGAAAAATGCATCGATATGGCAGCTCACGAAGCACTCAGAAAGATGCTTGCTCCAGCACTACTAGCCTTATTCGTGCCAGCTATCGGCGGTATCTTATTTGGCGCAGAATTCGTCGGCGGTATTCTCGTCGGCGCCACAATCGTCGCTATTCCAAAGGCAATCTTTATGGGCAACTCCGGTGGAGCTTTTGATAACGCCAAGAAGTTCGTCGAATCAGGACAGCTCGAAGGCCATCCAAAAGGTTCTGCTGCTCATAAAGCAACCGTAGTTGGCGATACAGTCGGAGATACTAGAAAGGATGTAGTCGGCGTCGCATTAGACATCGCAATCAAGCTGATGTCGACTGTAGCAAATACATTAGCACCCGTATTCGCGTCGGTACATATTTTCTAGTTTTCATATACTTCCTTTTAATCCCTCAGCCTCACCAGCTGGGGGATTTTTCATTTTTTAGAAAAAATGTTATAATATGGCCACTGCTCTTTAGAAAGGAAGTGATCTATTGCCGAAGCGATTGAAAAATTTCGCTCACCCAAAGGTGGCCGACGAATATCGCAAACGTCATCGCAAAAAGAACTACTACGGCGACCTACCAGAAAACAGAAAGGTTACACGTAAAAAATGGACAGAAGCAGAAGATACACTAGTAACCGCGCATATTATTAGCGATCGCGATTTAGCGGCTATACTGCAACGCACTATACCGGCAATTCAACAACGCCGCAACGCGCTAAAATATGCATCCACTAACTAAAGACGGGCACATTACTCCTCCGCAACTCATGCGGAGGATATTTTATATATTTTTAATCACAACCGTGATAAAATATCCATAAGTAATTAGGGAATAGGAAGTGGAGAGTACTAGGCGCCATAGGAGTGGGCGCTTACAAAAAATAATTACTGCGATATTAGCCGTCGTTTTTGCGTCTCAATTTTTCTTCACGGTTTCCGCCGCTGCAGCTACGAATCTCTTCCAAATCCAAAACGTCACTCTTACTGAAATTTCCGGCAACTCCGAAGGCTCAATCACTAATACAGACAAGGCCGCCATTACGAGCAATATTACTTTTAGGCAACTCGGCGATTCCGCAAAGTTTACCATCACGATCAAAAATACTGATTCCAATAACCATACTATCGAATCCATCACAAACGATAGCGCGAATTCTTATGTTGTTTATACGCACGAATCCTACGCGAATACCTTAGTTAAAGCGGGCGAAAGCTTTGACTTTATCGTAGCCGCAAAATACACCAATATTGTCACCGATCCGAACGAAAGCGCTCAAACCGCGAATGTTAAGTTTACTATCAAATATCTCGACGGCGAGCCAGAAACCATTACGATTAACCCGACCACCTGGGATAACATTATCACGCACGTCATCACACTCACCGTCTGCGCCATCATCGGCACCATTGCTATCAAGAAAAAGAAGGCCAGCAAATTCCTCACAATCAGCATCATATCCGTCGCCGCCATTGCAACCACCGCCACAGTCAAGGCTGCAACCATAGAAACCGACAGCTTCACTCTCAACTCCAACTTCGCACTCAAGGTCAGCCGTCTCATCCATTACAACGGCAATTATCCTGATGGTGGCACTATGGAAGATGACCATCTAATCAGCACCGGCACTCTCAGACCAAACGCCTATACTGCCATCGGCTACCATTTTGCCGGCTGGTCACTCGAGCTCGATGGCGAAAAAGTCTATGACGATCAAGAACCAATGAGCAACATTCCAGACGGCGACGAGCCGCTCACGCTCTATGTTATCTGGGAGCCAAACAAATTTACTTTCGTTTTTCATGCTAATTCAGCACAAGCCACTGGCAATATGGAACCATTCGAGGCCGAGTATGAGGGTCTACGTATGCGCCTGCCTTCCAACAAATTTGAACTAGAAGATTATCGTTTTATCGGTTGGAAAATCGATAACCAAGGCGACTTAATCGAAGATGGCTATAATGTTGCCTACTATAGCGCCGAAAATGGCGACGTCATTAATCTCTACGCCCAGTGGGAATTAGTGCCAGCCGGCATCGATTATTATAAAAACAGCCCTAACGCAGTCGGCACCACAATTCGCCAGGAAAACTTTAGCAGAACCACCAATTTACATACGCCAAACTTCCGCAACGACGGCTATGGTTTCGCTGGCTGGAATACTAAGCCAGATGGCACTGGTGTCATGTACGGTCCAAATGAGCTCATTACGATGCCATCAACTGGCCTTAAACTCTATGCCATCTGGGTCAAAGCCGAAGAAAACATCACAATGCAATCTTTCGACGATACCGCTGAGCCATATGCCTCCTATCCAAATGGCAAAGTGCTCGCCCTAAAAGACAATCGAGATAATCAAGTTTATACCGTCGCAAAATTACCAGACGGGAAGTGGTGGATGACGGAAAACCTGCGCCTAAATCCAGTTGGCATCCAACTGACCGCAGCAAACACCAATAATCCTACACAGGCAGTCCAAAACATCACCAAATCAGCAAACATGTGCAACGAAAAAACTGCCGCATGCATCAATCGGTTCGTGTTTAATATCAGCAATATATATCCGTCATCTTCAATAAATGGATACTTCGCTTATGGCAACGGTGGCTATTATAATACTTACGCCGCTACCGCCGGCCACGCCGCAGTCGATATCGATAATCCTGCAACCGAACAAGTTACTGGTGATATTTGCCCGAAGGGTTGGCATCTACCGATCAGCGGCGAAAACGGTGATTTTAGAACTCTAGATATTAGTCTCGGTGGCAATGGCCACAATACACTCAGCAGCTACGAACACGCCCAAAAGTATTTCAAAGCCCCAATTAACTTCATTATGTCGGGCTGGGGCGAAGAAGCTTTCAGCTATAAGAACATTGGTAATGAGGCTGCATATCTAGAAACCGGTACTAATGACCTAAAGCACAACGTCAGCTTCTTCGTCGACGCAGCCACACAAATCGAAGACGGCACAACCGAAAAATATTACACCCACACAGTCCGCTGCGTTGCAAACTAGCAACTCTCCGTTATTAACACCAAAAAAGAGCCTTCTTCTGGCTCTAACTCTGGTGTGGTGATCCCGAAGGGAGTCGAACCCTTGATTTTCTGGATGAGAACCAGACGTCCTGGACCACTAGACGACGGGACCACTAGAAAATATATTAACAAGAATCCGGAGATTTTGCAAGCGATGGCCAAGATAGCCGATTATTTTCTGACAAAATATTACTCCGAAATATCGAGCAACAATAACAATCAAAACGAAATTTGCGCAAAACGCCAAAAAATAGTATAATATATAAAACCATAACAGGGAGTAATAGCAAGCATGAGCATCATCAGACGATACTGGCGTATCATTTTTCCAATCTTCTTTATGGCCATAATTTGGTACTTCTCAGCCCGCAATGGCGAGATGTCTGATGTCGACTCAAACAAATATGCTAATGCTCTCGGCTTCTCAAATGAATTTACTCGCAAACTCGCCCATTTCGTCCTATACGGCGCACTTGGATATAGTGCTAGCAGCTTTATTAAGGGGCTTCATCCGCTCACTTTCCCAAAACATACCCACATCTTCTATCCAATTATTCTTGCAGTTATCTGGGGCGCGCTTGACGAAGTTCATCAGCTCACTGTCGCCGGCCGAAATGGTAGCGCCACTGACGTAGTAATCGATGCCTTCGCCGGCCTCGCAGGCGTCCTCGCCTATGTCGTAATCTTTTGTTTTTATCGCATTTATAAAGCGAAGAAAGCCGCTGCAATGGGTACAATTGCCGATCAACTCACTCCGGCGGAAATCGAAATTCAAGAAATCTACAAACAGAACCAATAAGGTCTTAAACTAATATATTTTGACATTCTTTACATTTTTTGTCAAGTCTGCTAGAATATACTTATGAAATTACCGGTAGTAGCAATCATCGGCCAGACCAATGCTGGCAAATCTAGTCTCTTTAATCGCCTCGTCCATAAGGCGACCGCTATTGTTGCGCGCGAAGCAGGTACTACTCGTGACAACGTCGTCAGTAAAGTCGACAATCAGTATGTCCTCGTCGATACCGCCGGCCTCAAAGATCCAGACGACGAGTTCGAGACTCACATTCAGGACCAGATCGAAGATGCCGTCGCTAGCGCCGACCTCATTCTCCTAGCTCTCGATAGCAGCAAATATCCAGATCATAACGATAAAATGATTGCGAAAAAAGCTTTTAAATCCGGCAAACCTATCCTGTTCTTGCTGAATAAATCCGACCTTGGCGAATCGCTCCCAGACGAAGAGTTCCTCACGCTTGGCGCCAAAACACCGATCCGCGTTTCCGCCACCACCGGCATGGGCCTCAACGAGCTCCGCGGCAAGATTCTCGCCGAACTAAAAGACCTTGGCTTCGATACTCGCAAAAGGGAAGAAAAGCCAGACGATCGCATCAAGATTGCTCTCATTGGCCGCCCAAATGTCGGCAAATCCAGCCTCTTTAATTCTATGGCTCAGAAACAGCAGGCCGTCGTCGCCAACCTTGCTGGCACCACTCGCGACGTCAACCGCACCGAGATTCGCTACAAAGGCCGCACAATTGAGCTTCTAGACACCGCCGGTCTCCGTAAGCCAGGCAAACGCGAAGTTGGCATCGAGAAATTTAGCGCGCTCCGTAGCCTCGCCGCCATCGAAGAGGCAGATATCTGCTGTATGCTTGTCGATAGCACTGAGCCACATTCCAAGCTCGATCAGAGCCTTGCTGGCCAAATCGTCGATGCCGGTAAAGGCATCATTCTCGTCATCACCAAGACCGACCTCGAGCATAAAGATACCGACGAAATCCTCGACAACCTCGAGTATGATTTCAACTTTATCCCATACGCACCGGTCGTTATGACCTCTAGCGTGACCGGTAAGAACGTTACGAAAATTTTTGAGCTCGCAACTCAAATCGACCAAGCACGCCATGCCGAGTTAAAGACTTCCGACCTTAATAAGCTTCTGACTGATGCCGTCAATTCACATCCACCTGCCGGTCTCAAGAACACCCATCCAAAACTTCGTTATATGGTCCAAACCGACACATGCCCACCGTGGTTTGTCGTCTACGGCAGCAATCTCAGCCTCCTCCACTGGAGCTACAAGCGCTACCTCGAGCGTCGCCTTCGTGAAAGCTTCGACTTTGGTGGCACGCCAATCTTCTTCTCCTTCCGCAACCGCGATTAGAACATAATTCCAAAGATTTGCAATATCAGTAACTATTTGCTATAATAGCGTTATTAGGTGGGCACTCGAAAGAGCGCTCATTTTGTAATTTAAAAAGAGGAACATATATCTATGCCAGAAAGGGGGAATTCAATATGGCAAAACCAAAACGCATTCCTACATCCAATACGCAGCAAGCGGCCGTAGGAGCTGCTATCAAGCAAAAAAACGAGCAAATAAAGAACGCTAAAAGATTCGCTAAAGTACAAAACGCACATGCGCAAGCAGAAAGGGCTGCTCGCGAAGCGCAGCTAGAAGAAGGCTTTCATTACGCGATCGTGCCAGCGCTCGACGCGTTAATCAGCGAGCCTAAACTCCTACATCCAAATAAAGACACCAAGAAGAAGGCAGGCGAGATGCTAATTCCTTGTCAGTATATCGACCGTCTCGAAGAGTTCTTGGATGATAGTAGTACCAGTCGCGGCGAAGCTGCATATGAGCTTTTAGCAAATATTACGGAAATGCTCCTAGCGATTCATAATAAAAAACTAGATTATTTTACCTGCGAAAATGGCATGAAAATTAGATTTGTCTCGATGGATGGCCAAAATTTCGCTAAAGAGGACAAAAGAACAAGTATCAGAGCTTGCACTTTAGCAACAGCAGCTAATTACAATGAAATTCATCCTGGCGCTGTCGCTATCCTCTCAGGAGAAGACGCAATGCTCTCAAAAGCATTATTGCGTAAGATTGACGTTGCAAGAGTTAACCCAGTCATCTATACTGGACGCCGCAAGTTATTACTGCCAGAAAAAGCCTACGACAAGTGGTTTGGAAAAGGATTCTTAACCATTGAGGACTTCGAAAAATTCTTTCCGAATGAAGCCCCGCTTCATCGCAATGAGTTTATTGAATTCGATTTCGACGAAGAACTCGTAACCTGTTATCAAACAACCGGCAATTTCAGAGAATTCTCAAATCGCATCGGTCGCTTTGAAGAAGAACGCGGCGAAAACGGAGTAAAAACTGGAGAGTGGGTTCTCCGCCAATTACACCATATCTATAAACCAAAGGAAAATAATAAAGGGATTCCAATTGAGCCAAGGAATGCTGGTCAAGCCATGCTCTACGAAGCGCTACTGTCTCCAGACATAGATATCGTTATCTGCGCAGCTACTTTTGGCACCGGTAAAACATATCTTTCCGTCAATACAGGGCTCAATGCCGTAAGAGACCCAAAATCCGAATATGACAGAGTATTCATCTGCCCACGCGACCCCCACTGGGGCGAACAAATCGGATTTTTACCTGGCGACGAACGTCAAAAGACACTCGCTAACGCAATGCCTATCGTTGACAATATCCGCTCTGGCCTAAAAGCGAAGGGCGACAAGAGAAAAAGCGGCGAAAAAAAGAGCAATGCCCAAATCAACGAAGAGGTCAATAAGATAATAGAAGATTGGTGCGAACTCACCTCCATGGTTCACATGGGAGGTCGCAGCCTTGCTAATTCATGGATCATCTACGACGAAGCACAAGATTTCGAATGGAGCCAAATGCTCCAGCTCGTAGAAAGAATCGGCGACAATTCAAAGATGGTTATAATCGGCGATCCTAGTCAGGTTCACAACAAGCATTTATCAAAAACAGCTGCGGCTTAAGTCGCGCAATGTCAAAATTTGCTGGCGGCAAACACATCGCGGTTATAACATTACACAAAGGAGAAATTGAACGCTCAAGAGCTGCTCAAGAAATCGCGATTCTCCTAAGTCTTAAACAATAACCACATGTTCCTCTTCAAAAAGCCAGAGCTTCACGCCCTGGCTTTTTCATTTGTATAGACGTTAATACCTACAAATTACCACTCAAGCACATAAGGGTCCGCAACCGTACCAGATCCGCCACCCACGAAAGTATCATATTTAACAGCAAGCACCGGACGAACGCCACTACAGGACCCCCAGATGTTGCCAGATTGATCAAGACAGAACATCGATGCTCGTCCATTCTCAATCGCATAAGGAGTCATAGTTACAGATGGAGTGGATTCGTGACTTAACGCTCCATTCGTCAACTTAATCTCATCAGAGCTCAAAACCGCCACTGGGTAGCTCAAATCGCCATTGCCTTTACTCTCGCTAACCGTGAATGAATCGCGAGTATCTGCGCAATCAAGCGTAAAGTTGCCATACATACGACGCGCAGCGGCAAACTCATTCGCCCAATGTATGATCGAATGGCTGCCATAACTTGCGTCTTTCGAAAAGAGTGGCCCATCGACGATTCGGCGATCATTACAATAAACAACATCTTCAATTTTGTCACCATAACCATTCAGAATATTTTCTGCATACCATTGATCGACGACCTTCTTGATGTTATTATCGTTCGTATTCTCAAACATCTCCGTCTGCCAATCTTCGAGCTTCTTACCATTCTTAAACGTAATCATATGGAATGTCGTCTTATTAGATGAATCATGCCAATAATGAACTTCTTTGCAGCTAGTAACATTTCTTGCATGGCAAGTATAGCGCCAACCGCTCATAATCTTTCTGCGATCGGCGCCATCCCAGTCATTATTGAGCGATTGCTGAACGCGATAAGTATTTACTAACGTATACATACCGGTCTCTTCATTCCAAGATACGTCGTTGCCAAAGTAATAGTTACTCGAACAATCGGTTGCGTTTGAAACGTTATAGCATGAGCGATCTAATGGCGAAATATAGTTATAATCACTCGAAAATTCAGGCACCATATAGCTAAATTGTTCCGTCAAATAAGTTCGGTAATAACCTGGGGTATCGTTTGGGACATTAACCGAAAAGGCTACGTTATTTGCGATCAATGCATCGTCTCCAGTTGCGTCGCAGGCACCGTTATTCGGTAGACCATTATAGAGCAGCTTAGTCGAGCCGCGTTCCGCCGTGCGAACAACTAGCCAACATTTATCCGCAAAAATCACGTTATTAGCCTGGTCAGCGCCGCTGTAGTAATATATAGGGTGCTCATCGCTAACGCTTGCGGAATATTCATTTACGCCATCGACACGGTTATCGCCGGTATCAATATTTGTCGAGAGACCAGCAATCGTCGTATAGAGACGCTGTTTTTCGACCGCAAACTCTTCATCACTCATCTGGAAAGTAATGTAGAGGTGGTAGTTAGCTTCGGAGTA
>CAMKFS010000017.1 GCA_946411935.1 uncultured Candidatus Saccharibacteria bacterium
TCGCTGTCATTAAGGCAGTTAAGGAAGCTACCGGTCTTGGTCTCGGCGAAGCTAAGGCTATCGTCGACGCTGGTGGTGTCGTTAAAGAAAAAGTTGCTAAGGACGAAGCAGAAGCCCTCAAGAAGGCTCTCGAAGAAGCTGGCGCAACCGTCGAACTCGCTTAAGTTCAATCAAATTTCAAGTCAGAAAAATGTTACAAATCGAAGCCCTCTCGGGGCTTCTTTTTGTGCCAAAAAATCAAACATAAGCAAAATGTCAATGGTAAAAAATACAACGCTTTTTGCGATATATCTGTTATTGCTGTGGAAAAGCGAATAATTTCATGCATTGACACTAGTGCCGAGAAAAAATATAATATAATTAATAAAATTAACAGACAGGGATGCGAGGTATGTCTGAATTACCAGAAAAACAAATAAAAAGACTACGAAGCCTTTTGACAGAAGCAGAGACTAACCTTTCTGCTGCGAAAGAGTTATTAACTTCCATGCTTGGCGATGGTGATATTATTACTGCGCCTAGTAGCACTGTAACCGAGAGCCCAGAGGGCAAAGTTATCGAGGGTGTATTTGATGGCCAAATTATGATTGGCCCTGATGGCAAGAACTATCCAGTTCCAGCTAACTACGCCAGCAAGTCCAAGCTTGTCGAGGGAGACATTCTGAAGCTTACCATCGGCGACAACGGCAAGTTCCTCTACAAACAAATCGGTCCAGTCGAACGCAAAACCGTTATCGGTACGCTCACCAGCCACGACGATCAATACTTCGTCGAGGTCAATGGCAAGGAATACAAGATTCTCTACGCATCTGTCACCTACTTCCGTATTAAGGTCGGCGACCAAGTCACCGTAATCATTCCGGCTGACAATGCAGATGCCACTTGGGCGGCAGTCGAAGCAAGTCTATAAAAAAACGGCTCACTACGAGCCGTTTTTTGTTGCCGACTAAGAATTTGCCAGGTAAACCGTCGAGGTATAAACCATTACAAAACAGAAGAATAATGAAGACACTGCCACCATCGAAAGCGAAGCGACGAGATCGCGTGATTTGGAGTGATATTTCACCACATTCATAATCGAAAGCAATAAAGCGGCCGCCGCAATTAAAGGCGTCGCAGAGACAATCGTGTAATTTACATCATCCCAACCACCATGGAAGAGAAGTGACAACTCGAAAAATACCGAAATAAAAGCAATCGCCGTTAAACTAAGCGTAAATACATGAACAATATGTCGTTTTTCACGAATGCTAATTTTTGTTTTTGCCATAAGCTCTTTTTATCTTAGCAGAAAAATATAGAAATTGAAAGTGCTTATGCTAAAATAAAACTAATAATAACCTGAAAGGGGAAAGAAGAATGGATAGTATTAAAAAATATATCGCCGAATTTATCGGCACCGCTATCTTGGTGCTCTTCGGCTGCGGAACCGCCGTCGTCACTGGCGGAAACGTAATCTTAACAGCATTTGCCTTTGGCCTCGCTATCGTCGCCGGAGCTTATGCAATCGGGGATATCTCGGGCTGCCATGTCAACCCAGCCGTTTCACTCGCGATGTTCATTAATCGAAAACTATCGCTCAAAGATCTCTGCGGCTACATTCTTAGCCAAATTGCTGGCGCATTCGCTGGCTCAGGTTTGCTATACGCAATTCTTAGCTGCACAAATCTCGGCACAAAAGCGCTTGGCGCTAACGGCTTCGACGGTGCCAGCGCAGTCGGCCTAAACTTAACCGGCGCAATTCTTGTCGAACTCATCCTAACTTATGTGTTCGTATATGTCATTCTCGGCGTCACGGCAAAGGTCGAGCGTGCCCACATTGCCGGAATCGTCATCGCGCTCGCATTGACCTTCGTCCATATAATCGGCATCAATCTTACCGGTACGTCTGTCAACCCAGCTCGCTCACTCGCACCAGCCGTTCTCCTAGGCGGTGAAGCCTTGAATCAAGTCTGGGTATTCCTAACAATCCCATTCGTTGGCGCAGCGGCAGCAGCTTATACTTATAAGCTCCTCAATGCAGACTGCGATAAAAAGCCGGCTAAAAAATCGAAGAAATAAAATCAATCAAAGCCCCGGTTCTCGCTATAAAGTCATAGGATCGGGGCTTTTTGAGTTATAATTATAGTATGAAAGCGCTATACAGGAGGTATCGCCCGCGCTCACTGTCAGAGGTCATTGGACAAGAGCATATTACATCCGTGCTTGAAAAATCCCTTAAGAATCATAAGGTCTCGCACGCTTATCTTTTTATTGGTCCACGCGGTACTGGCAAAACCTCAATTGCGCGCATTCTTGCTCACGAGATAAATGGCTTCGATTACGAGCTTGAAGATGATTATCTTGATATTATCGAAATTGACGCCGCCAGCAATACTGGCGTAGATAATATCCGCGACCTCCGCGAGCGCGCAATAATCGCACCGACAAAGGGCAAATTTAAAGTTTACATCATTGACGAAGTTCACATGTTGAGTAAATCTGCGTTCAACGCACTTCTTAAAACACTCGAGGAGCCGCCAGAGCATGTAATCTTTATCATGGCGACGACCGATGCTCATAAAGTACCAGTCACTATTACTAGCCGCAGTCAAGTTTATACCTTTAAACTTGCCGACCCGAGCACTATGTTTGAGCACCTCAAGAATATCTGCAAAAAAGAAAAAATCAACATTTCTGACGAAGCCCTCAAAATCGTCGTCAAACGCGGCGGCGGATCATTTCGCGACTCACTCTCACTCCTCGACCAAGTTTCTACCCTCAGCGACGACGAGATTACTGCCGAACTGCTCACGAAAGCCCTCGGACTTCCTCAAGAAGCCTGCATCGAATCTCTAATTACTGCCTACAAAGCAAACGATCTGGCCGATATTCGCAAGACTCTGACTGAATTAAACGACTCCGGCATAAAAGCACAGATCGCAGCAAACGAGTTGATCGACAATATTGTCGCTAACCCAGAACCAGAATTATTGACGTTACTCGACAAATTAATCGACGTCGAACGCTCTAGCAATCCAGAAGCCAGACTTCTCCTGGCACTCTGTAACAATACAAACAATATTGTCGTGCCGCGACAAATCGTACGACCGCCAGTCATTCAGACCGCCACGGCTACCATACAAAAACCGGAACCGGCTCCGACAACTGACGAGCCAAAAGCCCCAGAACCAGAGAAGCCGAAGCCAAAACCAATCGCACAAGATGCAGGTGCAGGCGAAATCTGGCAACAAATAATAGCCCATATCGCCGAGAAACATCCTCTCATTGCGTCCGACATTATCAATTCGAAATACACCCTCAAGGATGGCACCCTGACAATCTACACGGGCAACTACGTTAAAGCAAAGAATATTGAAAAACGCCGTAGCTCAATCGCCGAAATACTGCCAGAGAATATTAATCTAAAAATCACTAAAGAAAGCCTTGCTACCGACCCAGAAGTAGCAAACATTGCCGCCATTATGGGCGGAGGAGAGGAGATCGAAATCAATGAGTGAAAAAGAGAATGCCACCGAACGCATCACCCCACAGAATCTTGATGCCGAAAAATCCCTCCTCGGCGCAATCTTAATTTCCGAGGAATCACTCCCGGACATCACCGAGATCGTAAAGCCGCAAGATTTTTATGACGAGCGCAACCAACACATCTATACGGCAATGTGGAATCTCTATGAGCATCACCGTCCGGTTGACCTGCTTACCGTAAAATCCGAGCTCAAAGCTAAAAAGCTCACCCAGAAAGCTGGCGGCTCCGCCTATCTTTCCGAGCTTTCCGGCTATGTCCCGACCGCCGCACACGCAACCGCTTACGCCGAACTCGTCAAAGAAACTGCTCTCCGTCGTCGCCTTATCAATGCAGCCGCAAAAATCAATGAACAAGCCTACAAAGAAGATGTTGACACGACCGAAGTCCTCGGCGAAGCAGAGAAGTATCTATTCGAAGTGTCCGACCAAAATGTTCGCTCCGATGCTGAATTTATCGGCGATTTGCTTTCCGAAGCTTTTGATCGCCTAGAGCAACTCAGCGAAAACAAAGGTTCTATCGCAGGCTATAAAACTGGCTATCCAGACCTCGATAAGAAAACAGCAGGTTTCCATAAGTCAGACCTAATTATTCTCGCCGCCCGTCCTGCAATGGGCAAAACCGCTCTCGCACTCAATCTTGCCCGCAACGTCGCCGCAATTAATAAGAAGGCTGTACTGATTTTTTCACTAGAGATGAGCAAGACCCAGCTTATTAACCGTATGCTCGCAGACGCTTCCGGCGTTAGCTCATTTAAACTTGACGGTGGTGGCTTCGCCGGTGATGATTTTGCCAGAATTTCCGAAGCAATGGCCGAATTATCCGAAGAACAAATTTACATCGACGACAAACCAAGCCTCACCGTTATGGAAATGCGCACAAAGGCCCGCCGCGTCGCCCACGACCACGAACTTGGCATGATTATCGTTGACTACCTCCAGCTTATGTCCGGATCAAACCGCCGCTCTTCCGAAAACCGCGTTCAGGAAATCTCCGAAATCTCCCGCGGGCTCAAGCTCATCGCCCGTGAGCTCGACGTACCAGTTATTGCGCTATCGCAGCTCAGCCGCTCCGTTGAAGCGCGCGACCCAAAGATTCCAATGCTTTCCGACCTCCGCGAATCAGGATCAATCGAGCAGGATGCCGATATTGTTATGTTCCTCTATCGCGAAGATTACTATAACAAGGAAACTGACCGTCAGAATATTACCGATCTTATCCTTGCAAAACACCGCCGTGGTGCTACCGGTGAAATTGAGCTCTTCTTCGACAAAGAGCGCGTCCGCTTTATGTCGCTTGATAATAAGCATGAGTAGTTTTAACTATTTATATATGCTATAATCAAACATAGTGAAGAAACGTACTAAACAATTCTTTTTGTATCATCATCGCATCGGTTTGGGCTATATTTTGCTTGGCTTGATATTTGTTGCATTGTTGACCTTCCTGCCAACCATTTCACCGAACGGGCTCACCGAAAGCGAGATGAATTCCGCAATCGCAGCAAGCGAACTTGAAACGAATTTTATGCAAACAGGCAATATTATCGACCTTCCGTATCACACCCTCCAGAAGGCTAGTTTGCATTTCTTCGGCCTCAGCCTCTGGTCAATCAAATTGCCATCAATCATCATTGCCGTATTTGCCGCATTCTTCATCATCCTTCTCCTAAACCGCTGGTTTAAGAACGATGTCGCCGTAATCGCCTCAATTCTTACGACCTTGTCGACTGCCTTCCTCTTCCTAGCAGGGAATGGCACCCCGATAATCATGTACGTCTTCTGGCTCGCCTTGATTCTCTGGCTCGGCTCAAAAATCGTCGGCAACGACCATGTTCACCCGCTGCTCGTTATCACGCTATTCTTATCACTGGCGCTTTCAGCCTATACGCCACATCTATTCTATGTAACTATCGCAATTGCAATCGCTGGCATCACCCACCCCCATCTTCGCTTCGGTTTAAAGCAGTTAAACCTCGGACAATTGATTCTATGTTTTAGTATTTTCTTCTTAACAATCTCGCCGCTCGTCGTCGGCTGTTTTGTAAAATCCGACAATATTAGGCAGCTTCTCTTTATGCCAGACTTCAGCATCGGCGGCTTCGTTCAAAATATCTCAAACGCTTTTGCACCATTCTTTAGCTTCAGCCTTGTTTATAATAGCGTCTATCTCGCACCGCTCTTTGGCCTTGCGACAGTAGTAATCGTAATTATCGGCATTCTCGCAAGCGTCGGCAAGATGTTTACGTCGCGCAATACTGTTGTCAGTCTTCTCGTAATTTACGCAATCATAATCTCCGGCCTTAACGGCAACGTCGCAATTTCAATCATTATTCCGATCGCCGTCATGACCGCCGCCGGCATCGAATCGATTATTAATAAGTGGTACTCGCTCTTCCCAGAGAACCCATATGCCCATCTTCTTGGTCTCATTCCATTAATTACGGTTATCGGAATGATCACTATTTCTAGCCAAACCCATTATGTCTTTGGCTACCACTATGCGCCTCGCGTCGTCGACAATTTCAATGACGACCTCGTCATTATTAGTAACCACATCTCTACCGACACCCCAATCGTAGTCACTGACGAAACACAAAATGCCAATTTTTATCGTCTGTTGTCGAAGTATAACGACTACAAAATTATTAGCGCAGTCGATAAAGATACGACAGAATACGCCGCCTTCCGCCCAACGAAAGCCGACAATTTTACGCTCAAAGAGATAATTACTTCGCCAAAGAGTCGAAATTCTGATAGACTATATATATACTCTAAAGATACTGAATAAAAGGGAGAGAAAATTATGGGTGCCACTATGGACCAAATGAAGATGATTAATGAACTTCGTAAAGCTCAGAAAGAGCTCAAGAACGAAATCGTCGAAGTAGAAGCTGGCGACGAAGCAGTCGTTGTTCAGATTACCGGCGAGCTAAAAGTCAAGAAAGTTACGATCGATCCAGAAAAGATCGACCTAGATGATATTCATGAACTCGAACGCTGGATCGAAAACTGCATGCGCGACGGCATGGCAAAAGCACAAGAAATCGCAACCGAGAAAATGAAGCCACTCATGGGCTCCCTCGGCAACTTTGGAATGTAATATGTTACCAAGTGCCCTTAATGACGTAATTGACGCACTCGGGCGCTTACCAGGCGTAGGTTCTCGCACAGCAGAACGCTACGCCTACTTTTTGCTAAAATCTGATCAGAATATCTCTGAGAACATCGCAAACTCGCTCAAGAGCCTTCACGACGGCGTCAAAAGCTGTCCAATCACTTTTGCGATAATGGACGCAAATGAAGAAATTTCGCCGCTCTACGACGATCCTACGCGCGATAAAAGCATAATCCTCGTCGTCGAGGAGCCCCTAGATATTTACGCTATCGAGCATACTAAAGCCTACAAAGGCACTTATCATGTCCTTGGCGGCGCAATCTCGCCAATGGACGGAATTACGGCTGACCAACTCCATATCAAGGAGCTCATCGCGCGCGTCGAGGCCGACAATGTAACCGAAATTATTATTGCAACCAATCCTTCTGTCGAGGGCGAATCCACCGCCGTTCTCCTTGATAAACTTCTTCACGAGAAGTATCCAGAGCTCAAAATCACTCGTCTCGCTCGCGGCCTCCCGCTCGGCGTCTCCCTTGAATACGCTGACCAAATCACCCTCACGTCAGCACTCAATAATCGAACTAAGCTCTAGCTGTATTGACTTTTCAGCCTATCTGTGGTATAATAGTAAATATGGCTGGCAATAAGGCCAGATAATACCACGCTCCTTAACTAGTTGTTTTGCTTGCTAGAAGGAGCTTTTTCTATAGGAGGAATTGAATATGAAGAGAAAAAGCAGAGTTATCAAGTTCGCACTAGCTATCACGTCGATAACGATGATGGCACTAATGACAGCAAAGATGCCAAAGAAAACGGAGTCTCTCTTTGAGAATCCGCCAACGAAAAAGCCTGTCGACGATTACATAACTACGAGCATCGAAATACCGGCAGAACCAGACAAAATACCAGACGAAGAGCCTAATATTGAGCTTCTAGACAATGAAGAACCGGATGTAGATGCAAAAGAATCAGAGACTACTAAAGTCGCATCCGAAGTAGCCACTAAATCGACTATAACCGCTGGAGTCGAAAATGACGATCTCGAGGCCCTGCCTAGAGATAACGAACTCGAAATGCTCTATGTAGTAAATCTTTCATATACTACTCCGCCCGAAGAGGCTGAGGCTGTAGAGGCATATAGCTACGAAGAAGGTATTTCAGTTGTATTCGAGGAGCTTGACGGCGACGATGAGATTGGGCCACCAATCGCGCCACCTGATAACGAAATCGAAGAGTCATTTATCATCCCAGAATCCGACAGCGAGCCGCTTGCTGAAGAGGCAGAACCGCCAATAGACGATAGTCTAGAGAGAGCATCTGGCGATATCAGCTAACACAACTAGTAGCCCCACCTTAATGGTGGGGCTATTTTATAGCCCAAAATCAATACGGCTATAGATAAGCCTCCCTGATTACTACTGGCCAAGACATCAATTAGTATTGACTTTTTGAAGCGCTTATGCTATAATTATACTATAATTGCACATTAAATTATAGTGTCTTATTAAAGTCACATCCGTCTAATAATCGAGGGGAGGCAGTGCGGATAGACGGCGCACTAGTATATTATGAGAAAACATTTTTTGGCTATCTTTATCGTCTTTGCATTATTCATACCATTCTTCTCCGCGAAAACCGTTCATGCAGAAGAAACGGACACAACAAGCGAAGAGGAAACAGCGCAGCAAACCGATGATCCAGTTATGGTACCTAGTCCATATACGGATACGGACCCGGAAGTCACGCTTAAAGATACTCTACCACCTACGGACACTGGAGACGACGAAATCTTAATGGAAGAGCATGAAGATGACGAAATCACAACGAAAGAGTACGAAGATTACGCGCTTCGACTTGAGATTCACGAACTCACGGACGAGGTAGAAGCGTTAGGATGTTTAGTGATATGGCTAGCCATATTTAACTCAGTTTTATTCGCGATATTAATGTATCGATCAGGTATTATTGAACATCTGATCAAACATAAATCGGAAATATAACAAACAAATAAGCCCGCGGCATATAGTTGCGGGCTTTTTACTGCTTATTTATTTGTTGGGGTCGGGAATTTCTTGCCTAGATAACGCACCGCTTCACGCAGCTCGACGATTACCTTGCCCATGATCTCCATGCTTTGCCATTCGCCATTATTGCGCGCTGGGCAGAAGTCCGCAATCGCATTCATGCAGGTCGCAATCATCTTCATCTCATTTTCGCCCATGCCACGTGTCGTAATCGCAGGTGTGCCAAGACGAACTCCAGATGGAGCGAAACGCTTGCGTGGATCATTTGGAATCGCATTCGCGTTCAAAGTTAAACCGCAGCGATCGCAAAGCTTTTCGAAAGTCTTGCCATCAACGCCGCAAGTCTTAACCGTATCAATCAAAATCAAGTGGTTATCAGTGCCGCCACCAACCAAGCTAAAGCCGCAATCTTGCAATTCTTTAGCCAAGGCCTGCGCATTCTTGACGACCTGTTTCGCGTAGCGCTTAAATTCTGGCTGAAGTGCCTCATAGAAACATACCGCCTTCGCCGCAATCACGTGCATGAGCGGACCGCCCTGCGTGCCAGGGAAGACGGAGCGATCAATCAGGGTAGGGATATTTTCAATCGAATGACCGACCTTCTTGAGCGGATTACTGACAATGCCTTTGGAAAGGATTAAGCCGCCGCGAGGACCGCGTAGAGTCTTATGCGTCGTGGTCGTCATAACATGGAAGCCATGGTTAAGCGGATTTGGGTGTACGCCACCGGCAATCAAGCCCGCAACGTGAGCCATATCAGCCATCAAGAGACAGCCAGGAATCTTCTGCCCGATCTCGGCGATACGATCAAAATCCGGCACCTTCATAAAGGCCGAATAGCCGACCAGGATGATTTTTGGCTTATGTTCGAAAGCAAGGCGCTCAATTTCATCATAATCAAGATCGCCAGTCTCCGGATTCGTACCATAGCCAACGAAATTATAGATTTTTGCGCTCTGAGTAACAGGCGCACCGTGAGTAAGGTGACCACCGTGTGCTAAATCCATACCAAGTACAGTATCGCCCGGCTTCAACCATGCATTATAGACGGCATTGTTGGCCTGAGCACCGGAGTGTGGCTGAACATTCGCATGGTCAGCATGGAACAATCTGCGCGCACGCGAAATCGCAAGGCGCTCAATCTTATCGGTATTCTCCTGACCGCCATAATAGCGATAATCGGCCACCGTCGTCTCGCGCAGAGTACGCGAATCGGAGCCGTCTAATCCCTCAAAATTCGGGTAACCCTCAGAATACTTATTCGTCAAAACCGAACCCATCGCACGCAGAACTTCTGGCGAAACGTAGTTTTCGCTTGGAATCAACTCCAAACCTTCACTCTGGCGGACTTCTTCATCAGAAATAATTTCAAATATCTTTTCGTCCATATAACCTCCAAATACTCCCTTTATTTCATTCTATCATGCTTGGGCGACAAAATACTAAAAAATATCCAGGAGATAACAGATTGATACTTGACAAAATAAAGCGCATATGCTATAATTAGAAATATTATATACGAGGGTCAAAGAAATGCAAAACTATCACCAAAATAGCAGTTCTGGAGCAGGCGCTGCCGTTATGATTTTTATTGTAATTCCTCTCATTATTGCCGGAATCGCCGGCCTAATCGGCAGCTCATCATCTTCAAGCAGTAGCTATAGCTCGCATAGTAGCTCTAGTTCATATGGCTACGAGGACTATTCGGACTACGACTATGACTATGATTATGATTACGATTATGACTACGACGATAGCTACGATTACGAATACGAAGAGCCAGACGTCGAAACCTGGGACTGTACAGATGCAACATCATTCGACAAAAACCCATACAACGACAACTACTGCGTAAGTAGCTATGGCAAGGCTATCTATACCTATGATTCAAATGCCGAAGCATTAGACCCATACTATACCGCAGGACAATCTGGACACTGGTATTACAATAGCTTCTAGATTAACTTCTGTTTTCGAAGACCCTGAATGTAATCTTTTTGGGTCTTTATGAATAAATTCTCATCCGATAACAGCTTTCGCATTTCCAACAAAAAACTCTCATATTCTTTGTCTTCAAAGAAAAACTTTGCATAGCCATTTTTGCCAAATTTTTGATTCAAGTGAGCATAGGCTCGCTCAAACAATTTGTCATCAGAATAATCAGGATGTAATCTTTTGCCATAGCTATAGCTCCGGAATAGGCACGATTCTACCGAATTATTTCGATCAGCAGTCGAAACTATTTTGCCGTAAATACTCCTTGGTTCATGATCGGACGAAGCCCGATGATCCTCGATAGCTTCTTTAATTATTCTGAGCTCGTCCTCAGAAAAGAAACGCTTCAATTCTTTATCATTTTGCATTATTTTTGCTGATTCAATTTCATGAGTCTTCGGGTTAATATGATGCCCAATATCATGATAAGCCGCAACAGTATAGACGATATCAAAATTAATATCAGGGACAGTTTGCGCAAATTTAAAGCTTCTATCAATTACATAATTAATATGACCGAGCTGATGAGCCGGCTCATTTTTCTCGTATTCGGGCAGAACGTCCCGCTCGATATGTTTCTGCAATTCGATATTTACGCCGTGATAATATCCGCTCAAGTCTTTCACGATTCGCCTGAATGGAGCAATTAAGTCCTCAGGCTTGTCATAAAAAATGATTTTAGTCGCGAGATTCGACATTGTCGTTGAAATATCGCTGCCAGTTTTTGCGATCACAAAAATCGGCTTACCAATCGCATAGCAATAGCCAGCATTAATCCCAAGACCAACGCCTTTTTCGCTAAACTCAATAATATTACAATCGCATTGTTTCATAGCAGGGAAAGCGTAATCCGTCATCAAGCTTTTACCGTCCGGAATCCGTGCGTCACCCCACTCTTCGACATCTCGCGCCATTAGAGTTATCGTTACGCCTGCTTGATTAAGAGCCCTTTCAATCGCTTCGACTTTCGCTTTATCTTCGTCGCCCTCATGAAATTTCAAGGCAAAAAATGAATGAATTGAACCAGCTTTTCTATCTTTTGGAATTACTGCCGCCTTCGCAATTTTAGTCATTAAAATACCTCCAAATAATTATCTAAATAATAGCACATACTCGCCAGTAAACTCGGCTTAACGGATCTAAATCGATTAGACCCCCATAAATCATAGGAAGAAATTTAACGAACAAAAAACTGAATTACATTTTGATATATTTTCATCACAAAAAAGCCCTCGGTTTTGACGAGGTACTCTACTGGTATTTACGGATTACAAAATAGTTAATTTATAACCTGAATGGTGGCTCCGGGCGGACTTGAACCGTCGACACAAGGCTCTTCAGGCCTCTGCTCTACCAACTGAGCTACAGAGCCACACTTCATTATATTAGCACACAAATCCACCGAACACAAATAAAATATCTTTGACTATAGCGCTATTTATGTTATAATTACAACAGTTCCAACGACGTATTTCACTTGAAGGGAGGGATCATATGAGAAATCAAGCCGACACGTCAGTAGGAAAGAAGGTGTTTATTTACTTTGAGGGCAAAAAACTAGAGCTCATCAAGAAGAAGGCGCGGCCAAAAACAGCAGTCATTATTCCGGCTATCATTATCGACAATATCGGTAAAAAGACGCCAAAAATAATCGCATTGTGTACAAAAAAGATATTCTACAGCAAAGCGCCATACAGTGGGCACGGCATTAAACTAAACGCTACTGACCCAGCCATCATGACCGGCGAAGAGATAGAAACATTGCTCGGCATGACCGACGAAAAAGAATTTCGCGAGTTCTGTAAACAGAACGGTTTTGACCAAAAGAAATTCTATGCTGCTCTAAAAAAATATTGCCGCAAAACGTTTGGCGACGCATTTAAGATGCCGAACTTTACAGCGAAGAAGCCGAAAAAGAAATAAACATATTTCCCGACCTCCCCGATAAGGGGAGGTTTTATCATTCTGTGCTAAAATATAACTATGAAAAGAATTAATACGTCGCCGCTTTCCGGCATGCAAGAACTCCTACCAACCGAGCAGGCCATTTTTGACAAGCTCAAACAAAATATCAGCGACGTATATCATCATTACGGATTTCTGAATATCGAAACACCTATCATTGAACGCTCTGAAGTGCTTCTTGCCAAAGCTGGCGGAGATACCGAGAAGCAAATCTACATGGTCAGCAAAACTGCCGAATCTTCCGATAGCGCCGACCAGGCTCTTCGTTTCGATCATACCGTTCCGCTCGCCCGTTACGTCGTCGAGCATAACAACGACCTCGCATTTCCATTTCAGGTCACTCAAATCAATCGCAACTTCCGCGGCGAACGTGCCCAGCGTGGCCGCTTTCGCGAATTCTATCAGTGCGACTGCGATATCATTGGCCGCGATAAACTACCAATCGCATATGATGCTAAAGTTATAGCTTGTATCCACGACGCGCTCAAGACCTTCAATCTTCCAGAGATGAAAATCCGCATCAGCAATCGCAAGGTCCTCGCTGGCTTCCTAGCAGCCATCAATGCAACCGACAAAGCCACAGAAATCAGTAGCATCATCGACCATGCTGAAAAAATCCCACTCGAAAAATCACGTGCCGCCCTCGAAGAACTACAGCTAAGCAGCGACCAAGTCGAAAAAATCATCGCCTTCATGTTCACGAAGGGCAATTACGACGAAATCGAGCAAAAGCTCACCGAAATAATCGGTGATATCACACCAGTCCGCGAAGGCCTAGATGAACTCAAGGAAGTCTTCAGTATCCTTAATAGTATCGACGGTATGTCAGATATTGAAATCGATTTCATGATTATTCGCGGCCTCGATTATTATACCGGCACCGTATACGAAACTTTCCTCAAAGATTATCGCGAAATCGGCAGCATCTCCAGTGGCGGACGCTACGAAAACCTCGCCGGCAACTTTAGTGATCAGAAATTCCCAGGCGTCGGCGGCAGTATTGGTCTCACGCGCCTTTTCTTTGTCCTTAACGAGCAGCACTTATTAAATGTTGAAACAAGTGCACCAATTGATTATGTCGTTATGCCATTAAGCTCCGATGAATATGCTAGCGCAATTAAACTCGCCAACCAGCTTCGTAGCAAAGGCAAGCAAGTAGATATCGATTTCGACGACCGTAAGCTCGGCAACAAATTCAATCGTGCTGCAAAAATCGCCAAATACGCTATCGTCGTTGGTAGCGATGAAGCTGCATCAGGGAATTATCAAGCCAAAGACCTTGCTACAGGCGAGACAGAAGCCTTAAGTCTCTAATTAAAACTTTGGCGCAAAGACGATTGCAGTGCGATCGTCTTTTTTACTCGCTTCAATAATCAAATTCTTCGCCGCTTCAGAAGCATTACGCGAACGATGAACGATATTACCGAGCTTCGCCTCGCTCATTAGATCCGGCGCAAAATCACCCGTAATCCCGTCAGAACACAAAACCACTTTGTCGCCTTCATGGAGCGGTATTTCGCCGAACTGACTGACCGTATCGCCGCTATTACCAAGGAAATTCGTAATACGATTACCTACGCCCTCATCAATTGTCAGCAATTTCGCCTGCCCCTGCTTATCTACGATATATAGCCGAGAATCGCCTGCTGTCGCATAAATTAAAGTCGGCCTCCCGTCACGCTCGACAACGCGGCTTAAAACGCCCGTAGATTTTCCGCTCTCGAGCTGAGAAATTTTCCTGCTTGCATAATTAAGCGCACTCGCTAAATCTTCCGGCGTTTGCAGGTTATACTGCGAACTAACTTCGCGAATCGCACCACTAGCAGTCAGAGATGCATCGCGTCCGCCTTTTTCGCCGCCGACCCCATCAAATACCCCAAATAACTGCTGCTCGCGATTTTCAAAATGCGCATCCTGACATTTATCATCGGCATACAACTCGCCAGACCAAATTGATTTTGGCGTCATCTCGCCAACTTGACTCTTTGAAGTCTGATAAATACCCGTATCACCAGGAATCCACTCTGAGCTGCGCTCACTCTCATAACGAACATCAGTCAGTCGCTCGGATGGACGGTTAGCATCAGCACCAAGCGCAAACTCAGTCTTATTACGCCTCCATTCACGGCCCCCGTCTTTACTACTACCAGCAACCTTATCAAGATATTTCATTTGCTGCCAATATTCATTCTGCTTGCCATAGATTTTCTTTTTGAATGACTCCATTGCCTGTTCATACTCACGGCGCTTCTGCGGACCATTCTGGCGCTCAATTAGATTTAGAAACGCTACGCTCGTCTCTTCGAAATCCATCGGAGTTGGATATTCTTGTTTAAATGACTTAATATCGTCTACATTTATGTTCTCAAAGTTACTGAATCCCGCCTGGCCAAAAGCCGCCAGTATTCGCTTCTCATGCTTGGAATTTATTCCACTTAACACATTCCCGAAATTCGACTCATTCGAAATTGGCGACATAATCCGAACAAGAAAATCATGTTTATCTTTATAGGGAATTTCGCCATTCGAGAGCCTCGTCATTCCCGCATTAAGCAAATCATCGCTGATATTATCCCCATTAGAATTAATGATCGAGCCATAAGAATCAGCACCGAGCGCATAAGCCGCAATGATTTTCTTTTGCTGACGCTCAGAGCTTAGTTTTTCTGCAGAATCATTCACTATCTCACGTTGTCCGGCAAATGCTACGTCGGACATACTATCCCAGCCACTCACTTCAGGATTAGATTGACGGTCGCCCACTCTTTCATTTTTTCTCTTGAATAAACTCATTTTAACCTCTTATGTTAAATTATAGCATATCAAAAATAGTGCTATTATAGACAAAAGGGAGTATAGAATGTATATCGTTATAGAAGGCCAGGACGCTACTGGCAAATCCACACAAGTCGAATTGCTCGCCGAGCATCTCCGCAAAACCGGCAAACCCGTAATCACGATGCATGAGCCAGACGGCGATCTCGAATCTGCCCACGAATTACGCCGCATTATCAAAGACAAAAAATATAATCTCGAACCGTTCACGCACGTTCTGTTGTTCACGGCCGCGCGCCAAGAACTTTGGCGTAAGCTCGCCGAACCAATCTTGCGCGAAGGCGGCTACGTCATTTCCGCGCGCAACTGGTGGTCCACACTTGCATACCAAGGCTACGGGCAGGGCGTCAGCAAAAACAAAATCATTCGCGTCACTAAGGAATCTATGCCAGAGCAATATGTCAAACCTGACAAGTGCGCTATTCTTACGCTTCCGGACGAAACTCGCCTCGCTCGCCAAACCGGCCGCGACGACAATTCCAAGAATGATACTTTCGAATCGAAATCAATGGATTTTCAGCATAAGGTCGATAATGCCTATCTTTATATTGCAAAAGATTTTAATATTCCAACTGTCGATGCCAGCCCTTCAATCGAAGAGATTCAAGCCGGCTTAATTAAGCTATTTGGACTCTAGATGCACGAATCTTGGAAGCCAATTCTTCAAGCTGAATTCAATGAGCCTTATTTTAAAGAGCTCTCCGCATTTTTACATGATGCCTACGCAAGCAAACAAATTTTCCCGCCCAAGCAGCAAGTTTTTTCCGCTTTTACGACCGACCTGAATCAAATAAAAGTCGTTATTATCGGCCAAGATCCATATCACGGTCCAGGGCAAGCTCATGGTCTCGCCTTCTCGGTTCGCGACGGCATTCAAATTCCACCGAGCCTTCAAAACATCTTCAAAGAAATACACTCCGAAACCGGCGCCAAAATCCCTAGTTCCGGAAATCTTCAGCGTTGGGCGGAGCAGGGCGTATTACTTCTTAATAATGTTCTTACTGTCGAAGCTCACGTCGCCGGCAGTCACCGCAATAAAGGCTGGGAGACCTTCACTGAGCACGTCATTCAATATCTAAACGAGCATTGCGACCACCTTGTCTTTCTGCTTTGGGGTCGCGACGCGCGCAACAAAGCAAAACTCATCGATAAAACAAAACACCTAGTCCTAGAATCCGCCCA
>CAMKFS010000018.1 GCA_946411935.1 uncultured Candidatus Saccharibacteria bacterium
TCGCCGTCAACGATCCAAAGGCCTTCACTGCTATCGTCGAAAGCGTAAAATAATCACGCAATAAAAATGAGACCGCTATAAACGCGGTCTCTTTTTTAAGAAAAAGTCATGTCATCTAGTTACTCTGCGAGCGACCAATACAATTGAGGTGCTCTTCTTTTGACTCATCATCGATTTCAGCGTTGCTAATCATCTTCGCCAATGCGTCCGCATCGATCTCGCCAGTAGAAAACAGAAGAGTGTATATCCACACCAACTTATCATTGGCGTTATCTGGATATCCATTCTCGCGCACTACTCTCTTAGCAAGCTCATGGCTATCATTGCTGTCGAAGTCCATGATCTCCTCAAATGCCATTGGCGTATTAAGAAGCTCGCTCATCGAAAAAGTATTCAGAGCCTTCTCTACAGAAACATAATTCGGAAGACGATCTAAATCATCAAGATCAGCCACATCCGGATAAAATGTTTCTAGCCAAGCATCAACATATTCAGCCGGGTCTAGAATACGACACCATGTTCCGCCATCATTCAGACTTGTACCACCGTCAACAATATCATCATATAAATACTCGTCCGGATGACCGGCTATCCATGCCTTTATTTCGTCAACAGAAAGTCCCGCATCGTAGAGACACTCGAATACTGGACGGAACGCATGAACATCGGCCGGCTCGGTCTTGGCGTTAATCAGCATATCAGTAATCGCCTTCAATACCTCTGCTGGAAGCATTGCGGTCAACATACCACGAACAATATACAGAATCGCATCAGTTCTCTTCTCGAGACTATCAAAATCACAATACTTCATAACACTTTTCTCCTTTCAAAGAACAATATAATCTACAATATCAACGTAATTATAATTGTACCATACTTACCAAAATTTGTCAAGAATAAGCATTACATTTTCGTCCTAAACTATCTGTTATAATATCCTTATGCGAGACTTCGAAAAAATCAGCTTCAACCAGTTCAAAAAAGACGTCGCCGACGACCGTGACCTCTATGACAGTATCACTATTCCTCAACGCAGCTCGGAAGCTACCGCCGGCTATGACCTGCCCCTATTGAATGACCTCGAGCTTCAGCCAGGCGAGTCCGTCAAGCTCCCTACCGGTCTCAAGGCCCGCTTCCAGCCCGACGAAGTCCTTCTCCTTATCGTCCGCAGCAAAACCGGCTTCAAATACAACATTCGCCTCTGTAATCAGGTTGGCGTCATCGATTCTGACTACTACAATAACCCCGACAACGAAGGCCACCTCTTTGTCAAAGTCCAGAATGAAGATACCGTCGCCCATAGTTTCAAACGAGGCGATGCCCTCGTCCAAGGAGTGTTTATGAAATACCTCACCACCGAAAGCGACAATAACCTCGGTAAGAACCGCCGCAGCGAATATTAAACTACGACGAAATAAAAATAGACCGCATTTCTGCGGTCTATTTATTGTTGTGCCCCTATATTTTAAATTCATCTCTTTCTATCAGCCCCACATAACGCAATACGTTATCCCAGGAGCCCAAGTATGACTTGATAGTGGCAAGAGTATAAGGAGAGATACGCCCGCCTTTATCGCTAGAACGCAAATCGGCTCCAGAAGGCAATCTGCCCTTCTTTTCGTAAATCTCACGAAGCTTTGTCGCAAGGTAGCTCATGCTCTCAGCATAATATCTCTCGAACCCGAAAGTCACATCAAATCCAGCTTCATACAAAACCGCCAGCCAATTGTCATCACCTAATTGTCGCTTTATGGCCTGCGCAGAAATTGTTCTCGAAAGCTTAGTAAATTCCCACGAATCGGGCATCCTACCAAGATCCTTCGCGACACGACGAATATCGTCAATGATCTGCTCCCTAGAATAATGAGATAGGCCTACCCTCGCAACAAACTCTTCCCACGAGCCGAATAGCTCAACCGCAAGAACAGAGTCGTGACGATCAGTGAATCCTTTTAGCGCTGTCGAATCAAACTCCTCTGGACTTGGAGCTCTTCTATCGAGCATTTTGGCAACTCTCTTCAGCTTTTCTTTCATTTCGCGTTTTAAAGCAGCGTCTACCCCAATAGTCTCTCTTATAAAGAAACCCCAAGAGCTAAAATGTTCTTCCATGAGGCGTACCCCGCTCTCGCCAAACGCTTCCTTGAAACAGCTGAAGCTTATTTCCTCATCCTTGAGTTTTTCTTCTATACAACGCTCGGCCCATCTGACCAAATCCTCGACTGTATATCCGATAATACTATGTAGCAGATAGTACCATCCTCCATAAGCGCTGATGACGCGATCAAAGTTATCGGAGCCAACATCCATTAATAGATCTTCCTCTGTAGGCAACTCTCCAGTGCTCTCATACCTCTGCCTCATCTTATCCTTCCAGTTCTTAACCTCACTGTTAGTAATTACTCTCTGATCGATTGGAAAACCGGCAGAACGTAAAAAATTGTTCCAGTTTTCAAACTCGTTCAAAACAGCCGCAACACTATCAGTGAATATGTCCCTGTCAAATTCAAATGCGGACGGAGCCCTTCCGAGATCACGAGCAAGTTCTTGTACTTGAGTAATGAGATCTTGCCTTCTTCTTAAATCTTCAACATTAACCAGACCGGCCTTTACCAAAGCCTCCACCCAAGAGCCGAAACGCCACCGTATCGTCGCTATAGAAACGATATTTGACATTTCCTGGAAATCCTTGATTCTTGGAGTTCTCCCTAATATCTTAGCGATTCGCTGAATTTCGAGAATAATCTCATCGTCCGTAATGACTTTCGTCAGCTCGTTAATCCTGCTGACTATCGAGTATAGCGAGACTACCCGCTCCTCGAACTGAGTAGCCTTAATCTCAAGCATGAACTTTTCGTCATTATAGTCTCCAACCCCGCCTTCCGTCACTTCATCCATCAAGTCGTTAATCGCGATTAGTCTCTCGCAATTCGCTACGAAATCGAGAACTGTCGTATGCGTTTTGCCCTCACAAAGCCTCAAGCCTCGTCCGAGCTGCTGTTGGAATACGATAGGAGAAACTGTCGAACGCAGAAATACGATTGTGTCCGCATGCGGTATATCGATCCCCTCGTTCAGCATATCTACAGATACCAGAACATTTATCTCCTTGTCTCTAAAAGCCTTCAGGACTTTATCGTTTTCGACTGGAGACTGTTTTGAATGCACTAACCCTGATCCAGGTATCAGTGCATGCATATTCGCGGCATGCTCTATTGTGCAACAATATACAAGCATGCTGTGACCAACTTTTTCTCTCTGAATAACCTTCGCAATCTCACTATCCCTTATCGGGACAAAGAGACGTCTGTTCAATTCACTAGTCGAAAAAGTCTTTCCTTCGGCAGTAATACTACCAATATCGGACATCTCATCAAGCATTAACCGGTAATTAACTTTTACCAGTAACCCTTTCTTTATCGCGTCCGACAAACCAAAGTCACAAACCGGGTCGCCAAACAACTTGTCTAACCTAGCTCCATCCAAACGGCGCGGAGTGGCGGTTAGTCCAAGCAGGAAACTAGGCTCAAAATAATCGATCACCCCACGATAAGTTCTCGCTGGTGCATGATGCGACTCGTCTACGACTACATAATCAAAATCTTTCTTCGAAAAATCCTTCTTGTGAAGTCGCATTGTCTGAAAAGATGCAAATAGGCAATCCACATCTTCTTCCTTCTCTCTGCCATTGTATAGGCCATAGCTATAGTCATCACCCAAGATGTCGCGATAAGCTTCCATGCTCTGAGCTAAAATGGCATTATTGTGGCACAGGTACAGCACTCTACCCTTTCCGCGTTCATTCATAAATGCTTCGACGTCGAAAGCAGATGTTGCTGTTTTACCTAGACCTGAAGCCATAACGACCAAAGCTCGCTTTGATCCGGCCGCTCTTTTCTTTCTAAGAGCGTCCAATACTTCAATCTGATAATCTTTTATCTTCACGGCACTACCCCTCCTCGTGAAAAAATAATACACAACAATTTTAAATAGCGAGCGGCGCCTCCTTTACACCGCTAATATATCCTTACATTATAGCATAAATGTTGCGAATAGTCAATATTCCACCCCTGTAGGCACAGTCAAAAAACCTTGCTATAATAAAGCTATGAACGATCAAATCAAACTTTCTATCGATGGCCGTAAAGCCGCCTTCGAAAATACCTATGAATTAACTCCTGATGCTAAAAAGAAAATCGATGTCCTCTTCAAGAAAATCGAGGATCTTGGGCTCGAATGCAAAGATTCCGCCGATTTTGAGGCAAAACTCGCCGCCAGCCCTCTCAATCAAGATTACATCAATCTCTTCACCGAGCTATCCCAAACCTGTAAATCCAAGCTTGTATCTGATCAGCCCGTAGATACTGGACCAAGCGCCGGCGACGTCGCCAAAGATCTTCTCGAAACCCAAGTAGACCTCTCCGTCGATGGAGCCGTCCAGCACGTCCGCGGTCGCGCCTACCGCGCCGGCCTCGACAAAGCTCGCGACATTCCTGGTGTCGGCGGAGCTATCGACATTAAGAATAAAATCGACCTTTTCAGCCGCTTTAAAAAACAAAAATAGCCCCCGACCAATGCGGTCGAGGGACTTCGTGTGTCTAAAAAGAGGGGGTTTATTGGATTTATCCCCTCTTCCTTCTCTTTTTTGAGCATGCGATTTCTAATTCATGCTCAGTTGCGCCTCTCTTGATGAATAATTCCTTGTTTTTCATAATAAATCGCACATTCGCCTTCTCTATAAACCTGTGAACATCAATTACTGCGCCCCATTGTCTCAAGGCATCATAGTAAAGCCAAGCATCCGAATCTGACATCATCTCAGCCAGTTTCGTTATGTCGACTCCAGCGAGAGCAAAGAACGGCCATACTCTCCCTATTCTACAGTTCACATATTCGACCGAGTTGCGATCACTCCCATCACCATAAATATCAACATAATCATCAAATCTCTCTCTATAAACTGATAAATCCATAGCAAACCCTCCTTTTTAAAGAACAATCATTTCAAAAATGACACACTTGCCGCAAATATAACATATAGACGTATCTTTGTCAATATATACTTCTTTACAACTTCCCTTTTCGCCATGTATACTATTTTTATGTTACAGGTCAAAAATCTATCATTTTCTGTCGGACCTGCCCGAAAACGTTCAAATATTTTAAACAATCTGAGTCTAAATATTAAATCTGGCGAATTTATTGTCATTACCGGCCCAAACGGTAGTGGCAAATCTACTCTCGCCAAACTTATCATGGGGCTCGAAAAGGCAACCGACGGTCAAATCATATTCAATCAACAAAATATAACCGATAAAAATATCACAGAGCGCGCTCGACTAGGCATTGCGTTCGCTTTCCAGCAGCCGCCTCATTTCAAAGGTCTCACCGTCAAAGATCTCTTGCAGATTTCTGCTACCGGCCACGAAACCTTTCTCGAAGACACAGAAACAAATTACAAAAAACTCATCGAGACCGTTGGTCTAGACGAGAGCTATCTCGAGCGTGAGGTTAATAACACCCTCTCAGGTGGCGAGCTCAAGCGTATCGAGATCGCTTCCGCAATCGCCCGAAACGCCCAGCTTACCGTATTTGACGAACCCGAAGCCGGCATTGATATCTGGAGTTTCGAAAAGCTTGTACAGATTTTCAAAAAATTCCGCGAAAAAGCCCCTGAACGCTCTCTAATCGTCATCTCACATCAGCAGCGCCTCCTCAGGCAGGCTGATCGTATTATTGTCATCAGAGACGGTCAAATCGCCCTACAGGGGCGCCCAGACGATATACTGCCGAAGCTACAGGAGGACAACCAATGAAGACTCTCGATCAAATCGAAAAAGAACTCATGCAGACCGTTGCCGACATCTCCGAACCGCCAAAGGGCGCCTATAATTTCCGCGTCAATGGCAAATCTATCGGCCGCCAAAGCTCCGAAAATATCAACGTCCAGCCCCAAGAAAACGGCCTAATTATCACCGTTAAGGCCAACACTCAAGACGAAGTCGTTCACATCCCTGTCGTAATTTCAAAAACCGGCCACAAAGAGACCGTTATTAATGACTTCTATATCGGCGACAATGCCGACGTCACGATCGTTGCCGGCTGCGGCATCTATAACTGTGGCGCCGACGACGCCATCCATGACGGAGTTCACACCTTTCATATCGGGAAAAACGCCAAAGTTCGCTACATCGAGAAGCATTATGGTGCAGGCCCAGGAGCTGGCAAAATCCTCAATCCTACCTCTAAGTTCTACCTCGAGAAAAACGCTTACGCCGAAGCCGAACTCGAACAAATCCGCGGTGTCGATTCGACTAACCGTATCACTGCCGCCGAGCTTGCGGATGGCGCCAAAATTCTTATCCGCGAAAAAATGCTCACCCAAGGCAAGCAATACGCCAAAAGCCATATCGAAACAATCTTAGATGGTAAAGATTCCGTCGCTGATATCGTTTCGCGCTCTGTTGCTACCGACGAATCTCGCCAAGAATTTACCCTTCATATCGAGGGCAATAATGCTTGCCGCGGCCACTCTGAATGCGATGCAATCCTTCAGGACAAAGGCACCGTTCTCGCCACCCCTTCCCTCGACGCCAAGCATGTTGACGCGCAGCTCATTCACGAAGCCGCCATTGGCAAAATCGCCGGCATCCAGCTTAATAAGCTCATGACTCTTGGTCTCACTCGCCAACAGGCGGAATCGCAAATCATCAACGGATTCTTAAAATAAAAAATATCCCCAACTAATCATCGGGGATATAAATCAAGAAAACAGATGCTTACACATTATTGGCAGTATTGCTACTGACCATTCTTCGTTGACAAGCCAAGAAATACTCCACCGCGCGCATTATATCGCCGTAAATCTTTGCGGAAGCCTCCTCGTCTTCATGATCGCTCTCGAGTAACTTTTTCGTTCGATCCGTCGCTACACCAATATCAACCAAAAACTCTGCAAATTTACCGCCAGTTTCATCGCTATCAGGCGAAACCGTCATATCGAAGTACTGGCGCAGTTTTTCAATCGGCGTCTCAAAATACGCCCTGTACATCGACTCCTCCGGAAATGCCTCCCAAATCCGCGACATAATATTGCGCTCAGCTTTATAGCGGAACATATTCTCTGTTCCTTCGAAGCCCATATTACCAATCACATGTTTCAGCGTTATATAATGCGTCGTCCCCTCGATCAAAGCTATTAAACCGCGCTCCATCGCTACCCTCTGCTCGAGATCGTCGTAACTAAATGGAAGAGTGAAGTCACCCCCTAAAACCAGCCCCTGCGCCAATGCTCGCCGCATGCAAACTCTCATGAAAAATCGTCACAAACAACTCGCCACATGTATGATGTTTATCTTGGTTTATATAACCGATATTGCTCTTTTTATCATAGAAGCCGTATTTCACATCGACATCCTCGACAATTCTACCAGATTCAGTTAATGCCCTTTTAAAGGTCTCTTCGTCAACAATCTTCGTACGCCCTACAATTTCGTCAATTAGTTCCGGCTTTACTGGAAAAGTAGCCTTGAAGTATTCACTAATCACCTGCATCATGTACTCAATATTCTCAGGCGTCAAATTTTTAATATCAAAAAGCTCGATATTTCTCGCATAATCCGACTTGCCGTTCGCCCCAATCATCGTATTGCCGTTATTCATAGTACCTCCATATCTCTAATTATTTTAGCATAGCTCACCAACTGCTATAATATCCTTATCTGGCACATTATCAACTAAGGCATTTTAAGAGAGGGGGTGAAAAAATGGACGATTGGAACAAAATTATGGCACGAGAACTCAAAAGAGCTCATACTGGCTCAAAGCTATCGCGCATACCAGCCAAGCGCAGACCTACGGCCAAAAGCCTGCAAAAGCTAAATGAAGAAATTTTCAATCAAATCAAAGATCGCTATCAGATGCGTTCTCAAAAATAGAGTGCCTTAATTAAAGCCCCTGCTATCAGCAGAGGCTTTTTGATGCACAAAAAATGGAGCCGCCTTCGAGACTTGAACTCGAGACCCCTTCCTTACCATGGAAGTGCTCTACCACTGAGCTAAGGCGGCAACCTTCGCTAATTTTACCATAAAACCGCCAAATCCGTCAATCCGTGTTATTATGAAGCCATGAGCAAGAAAATCGAAAATCCAGCCCTTCAGGCATTAATTTATTTCGCCATCACTCTTATAATTAGCCTCATTCTCTGGCCGCTCCTCGATCTTCTTATCTGCGCAGTCTTTACTCATTCGAGTTTTCACTACAATTTCAACGATTACGTCATTGAGCCCCTCATTTTCTCTGTAATTTTTACCCTAATCTTTTATATTCCACCAATTTTCAAAGCCCGCAAAAAGAAAAAATAGTAAACATATTATAATCATCAAAAAAGTCGCGACATGTGCGTGACTTTTTTGACGTAATTAGTTCTTCTTTCCAAGCTCCTTCTTTCAAGAAGAAGCTTGAGGCGCTCGCTCTAGTAAGCCGGGTTCTGTACTCTGCAAGCAGAGCTGTAGCCATCTATCTAGCTTCGCGATTGCTCACGAAGTCAAGCGGTGAACGACCATCCGCGGATCACGGTATCTAGGTCTCCTTGCAGCCGATAGAGTTTACCCCACCCCGCTGTCACCAGCGGAATCTGTGAGCTCTTACCTCACTCTTTTCACCCTTACTCCTGCCGAAACAGGGGCGGTTTAGTTTCTGTGGCACTTTTCCTACGCTTACACGCGGTTGCCGTTAGCAACTATCGTATCCTGTGCTGCCCGGACTTTCCTCTCGCCATTTTTTAGGCCAGCGGCTACATTGAACGAGCTGCCCTGTATTTTAGCATAAATACTTAAATTTCGCCAGCCGTAAGAATAATATGCTATACTGCAATTAATATGGAACAGCTAATCGAGTTATCTCCATTCATCTTAGGCGGTATCGGTGTATTATCGCTAATCATTGCAACCGTTGCTCGTATCATCAGCCCAGCCAAACGTCAATCGAAGCTTCATAGAATCTTCACTATTGTCGGCTTCATTGCTCTCTTTGCTGCCGCCGGCATCGCCGCTTGGACAATTCTCTCAAGCTTCCACTAATATTCACCGCGCGTCGTATTTTCATCAATTACGCGGTTAACTTCCGCATCTGCCTCTTTATTTTGTTCACGCGGAACATGCGTAAATGAATAAGAATCTAATTTAGACAACAGCCCAAGTACATCCGTATAAACCTGCATCAAATCGAGGTTCTTTACCTGATATACCCCGTTTAATTGGTTCACCATCATAAGACTATCACTCTTGAAGTTTACTCGTTTCAGTCCGAGCTCAAGCGCCTGCTCAATTCCTTCTTTGAGACCATAATACTCCGCCAAACGCGAATTCGACATCCCCAAAAACTCACCGCCACGCTTAATTTCGCGCCCATCCGCCCCGATAATATAGTATCCGATACCACTTGGCCCAGGATTGCCTCGACTGCCACCATCCGTATAGATCGTCGCCGCATCACTCGCTGGCGCCGCAGCAGATTCTTCGCCAATTCGATGCATCTTCGAATGAATTTCAACTCCCTTCGTCGAAGTAATCTGCAATACCATCATCGTTGCTTCATCGAGCGGATAATTCGTCATTTCATTCATCGGCGTCCATTTATAAGCCGAGTATCGCTCCGATACGACTTTTACTGCCGCATCATCGTCGAGCTTCACTTCATAGATAATATATAAGCTCCCCAATTGCGACGACCCTTCAAGACTCGTGAACGTCACTACGTCCGTTAACTGCAAACTTGCCGTCTTCACGCCCGTATTTTCATAAAGCACCCGCGCCATCGCCTCTTCGGGCTGCTCGCCGAAAATAATCTTCCCCGTCGGCAACTCAAAATCAATTTCCGCCCCATCAACACGCCCGCCCGCACGTTTCAGCAACAAAATATCTCCCCCCTTTTTACAGATCGCCGACACCCGAATCCGCTGTTTCATTACTACTATTTTACCACAAGCGTAAAGCCCTACCTTGTCTTTTTCTTCCACATCTGTTAAACTTTAAGCATAAGCAAGGTCAAAAATAAACATGCCAAAGAATAATGAACATATCCCATATATTGAGGGAGAATCCGCTGAGCAGGATATTATTCTTGATGCAGAACGATCTCGTCAAATTGGCGCCAAAGTACTAGCCACAATCCATTATGAGGACAAAAATCGCAATCCTATTGTCGCCTCTAGCTACGAGAAAGCGCGCAAAAACAAAGAAAAGTTTCCTGACGGCAGCTCTGCCGAGCAGCGCAACCTTGCTCATCTTCGTCGCCTCGACAGAATGATAGAAAAAGGCGGCAGCAAACTCGAAAAACGCATCTGGCAAGAATCTATCAAAAACATCGATTTAGTTCAAACCGAAAATATCACCGAATCGACCTGGCGCTCTCTTCAACGCGAGAACCGCAATCGCGGCGGCGGCGATATTGAATTAACCCCACAACTAAAAGAAATGGCCGCCCAACAATACCGCGACGTCCAATTAGGCGAACTCGAAGATATCGCCAATTATCTATCTGCCGAGGAGTGCCCATATCCACGTTGGTATAAAATCTACGTCTGGAATGGACTTACGAGCCTCAGTCGCAAAACTAAAAATACCGAAAATAGCTTCCCCGTTCTTCAGAAACGAGACAAAACTACGACTGCCGGTTTTCCGAAACTTAGCCCAGCCGCAATTGCAAAAGTCTACGATGACATTACTAGTTACTATGACATAGCCACAGACGCAAAAGAAGCCGCTGAGTCAACCGACGAGACCGACGGAACCGTCGAAAAACTAGTCAAAAACGGCAGTTTTGCTAAGCTCTATTCATACGAACTATCGCGACTAACTAAATCTGTCGAAGTTCCAGAAAAAACCGAAGATGTTCATGGTGAATGGATTGAATATGACCTAAATCGCATCAACGATTTGACTGAAGCCGCCGAAGGAACACCTTGGTGTATCGTCAGCCCTACTGTTGCTAAAAATTACCTAGAATATGGCACTTTTAGTCACGAAGAGAATGATGATTTAGACGACGACTGGGACGACGACTGGGATCGAGATTGGAATGACGATGACTGGAGCGACGAAGAAGACGAGGACAAAAATAGCTCCATAGGGACCATAAAAGAAACGAGGGGACGCTTCGTTCTATTTCACTTAACCGATCCCAACACAGGACTTCCTTCAAAGAGTGCCTGCGCATCCATACGCATTGATCCGGGCGGAAATGTCGCAGAGATTTCCGGAATTTGCGGCGACAGCGATCAGCGACTCAACGATTCACTCGTTCCGATTGTAAAAGAAAAAGCCATGCAATACCCTGGCGGCGAGCGAATGATGCAGGCTTTTCTAGATAACGAAGAAATAATTCATCTTGACGAAAAAAGCAAAAAAGGCGAGCCACTTACAGCAGATGAAATAAATTTCATTTTTGAAAATAACCGCAAAATCGAAACACTTAATCCTTACGGATATGACCCACGCATTAAAGAGCTTCGAGACGTTCCGACTCTTCTAGCCAACGGCGTTGATGCCAATATTCTTACCCAGAATTTACCCCCAAGCAGCATCAGTCCTAATATCGATCGGCTACTTAACGCTGGAGCTGATATCAATGATCTCGTGCCAAAAATAGAAAAACCCGAAGACGTAGCTAGCAATATTAATAGACTTCTGTCCGCAGGCGCTAAAATAGAAGACTTAGTATCTATACTGAAGAAAAACAAAGACGTTCGGTACTATGATACCCCACAAGAAACCGATATACTCCTTAGCATTGGAGCAGACATTGACTTAATCGTGTCAAATTTGAATCCATTCCGTATCACCGATAACCTCGAGTTTCTCCTAAATAAAGGGGCAACAATTGACATAGATAACATAGTATCAGAGATGCCTAATGGTGCATTCTATAATAACCTAGATAGCATACTCGATGCCGGAGTATCCACCGATGTCATAATGCCAAAATTGGACAGGTGGGATATTGTTAAACATTGCGAAAAATTGCTCGCCAAAGGATTAAAGCCAGATGATCTTTTGTCGAAACTTGACTCGCCATTTATCGCAGACCAACTAGATAATCTACTTGCTGCCGGAATAGAAGTCGGCGTTTTGATAAGACACTTAGCTCCAATTGATGTCTTGCATAAACGCAAAGAACTTCTCGCCGCAGGTGCTAGCGAGAAGCTCATTGACTCAATAATTTACAAAGACTAAAAATCCCGACCTACGGTTTTTCCCGTGATATAGACCACGGTGGGTAAGCTCTTATGCAATTAGACCACGGCCTAATCGCCACGAACTCCCTATGAATGATTATTCAGGAAAAATTCCGTAAATCGGGATACTTCTATTATACTACTATCTAACTCCGACAATCCAATAAAAAGCCGTCAGAATCGCATTCTCGCCGTTCAAGAAATACACCGCCAATGCCGAGCCGAATATCCAAATCAATGCATAAATAACAATAAAGCCATATCGCTCGATATTCACCATCATAGTCTTCACGCCATCCGGAGCCAAGGCATACAAAACACGGCTACCATCAAGTGGCGGAATCGGAATAATATTAAATAAAGCAAAACCCATATTAAGAAACATACCGGTCGTACAAATCATTCCACCGAAACTGCCGACATCATAAAACATTCCCGAAAAATGCCCAACCAGGAAGAAAATAAAGGCCAAAATTATATTCGTTATCGGACCAGCAATTGCTACCAAGGCGAATCCCCATTCTCCGCCCTTCAGATTTCGTGTATTAATCGGCACCGGCTTCGCTCCACCAAACACTGGAGCTCCAATCAAAGCTAAGAATACTGGCACAATAATAGACATCACAGGGTCAATGTGTTTAATCGGATTGAGCGTTAAACGCCCACTTAACTTCGCTGTCTGATCACCAAGCCAATAAGCCACCACTCCATGCATTAACTCGTGCAAAATCACCGAAATAATCGACACTACAAATACAACCGCGATATAGCCAATATTTATATCCATAAATCTAGTTTAACATAAACAAAAAAGTCAGGCATACGCCTGACTTTTAATCTATCGGTTTTCTACTTAAGTAGGCCCTTCTTCTTAAGCGTACGAAGAGCAGAAGTTGAAACATTGAGCTTAACCTTCTTGCCATCAATAACGAACGTGCGCTTCTGGATGTTTGGCTTAAAAACCTTGCGAGTCTTATGCTGAGAGAAGCTCACATTGTGGCCATACATCTTGCCTTTACCGGTAATTTCACAAATTGCCATATCTGTTCTCTTTTACTATTAATTAAAAACTATCACTTATTATACCGCATATCTGTTTTTAAGTCAATGAGATTATTCTAGTCCATCTTCCAGACTTCAAGAGTTGCCGGGAGTGAACCATTCTTAATCTTAACCTTCTTCTCCACTTTGACACTACCCTTAATCTCGGCAAAGTCCATATTCCCCATCGGGATAACCGCTTTTGGCTCAACCACGGAGACGAACTTCGCGTTCGAAGTTCCAAGAATATCGATTGGGCCAAGCTCATCAAGATCCTCAACTTTTGCCGTATTGCCAACAAGACCAATCTTAACGCCCTCAATCTTTACGCGATACATAATACCGCCTTCTTTTAGTGGCGTTGCTGTAATTGAAATCTCGCCAATCTCAAATTCGCCTGCCCCACGAATTGTACCGACGCGAAGATCGGCATTAATCGTCGACTCAGCAACGTTAATAGCAACATTCTTATCTTTGTCGTGGATGATTAATTCATCAGAATTCTTCAGCTCTAATTCAAACATTTTTACCTCCTTTTTACTGACTAAAGAATATTATCTGGATCATAGGTCTCACTAATCTGTAGAGACCAAACGTTATTTGACAGGAACTTGTCACGAACACTCTTGCGGTAAATATAATCCTCGCGACTAATAATAACATAATTAAGTGGCTTACCCTGGCGTTTCTCGACAACCTCTGCCCAATGAGTAAGCTTATGCGTACGATTATCGCCAATTACGAGTAAATCCAAGCCGTCTTGACCAGGAATACGGTTCGTCACAATCAAAGCGGATATCAAATTCGCTACCGGACGGACATATTCCTTCCAAATTGAGTCACGTTTCACCGTGCGAACCTCACCGGAATTGTCATTCGCATAACTCGTAACCGTCGAACGAGCAAATATTTCGGTCATCGGACGCGCAAATGGATGCTTCATGTTCGCTGAATAATAAACTTTGTTTTCATAATTCTCGATCTTTACCAGACCAAGGGCCGAAAGATTCGTGAGCTCACGACGGACAGAGTTAATCTGCTCCTCAATTACCCTAGTAATCTCTCTAACGTAATAAGATTTTTCCGTATTCTCAAAGAAAAGTGCTAGAAGTTTTGCTCTAGTCTTTGAGCCAAATAATTTTTCTAGTGGAATTGCATTTTCTTTGCTCATATTACATATAATTTTAACACAATCCGAACTAAAAGTTTAAGAATAAGTGTTCAAAATAAACTCTTTAGCCTCCTCGAGCGGTAGCCAGATGATATTTTTGTTCCGCTTAAACCAAGTCAGCTGACGCTTCGCAAGATGCCAATCATCAAGCACAAAAGCCTCAATCGCCTCCTCTCGACTAATCTTACCGGCTTTCATGTCGGCTATAATAGGATAAATATTCGACTTCATCGCCTGCGAATCTATGTCATAATGTTCAGCTGCCCACTCATATTCCTTTTCAATATCTTGATCAAAAAATTGTTCCGCACGCAGACGTAGTCTTTTACGCAACTCATCGCGCGACCAATCAATCCCGACCACTAAAAATCGTTCACTCATTTTATCGCGGTCTGAATAACTTTTTTTCGCTTCTTCGGAAAATGAATAATTAAATATCAGGGCATCTACATATAATCCTGTACCACCGGCAATTATCGGTAAATGTCCTCTCTGAACTATTTCAGAAATTTTTTGTTCAGCATATTCTTTAAAGTCCGCAACAGTAAATCTCTCGCCCGGACCGACTAAATCTATTCCCCAATGCGGCACGCCGTCCATCTCTTCAGCCGTCGGTTTCGCCGTACCGATATCTAGACCTTTATATATTGCCCGCGAATCCGCCGAAATTACTTCGCAGGCACAATCCGGCATCAAAATCCCGCGCCTACGCGACAGCTCTTGCGCAACCGCTATTGCCAACCCGGTCTTCCCTGACCCCGTTGGACCAATAATGGTCAGGATCTTCTCCTGACCATCACTAGTTTTAGACGAAATCTTATTCATCTTACTTCTGACGTTCGCGATAAGCGTAAGTCTCCGTATCAATCGAGACAACATCACCAGTCTTAATGAATGCTGGAACCTTTACGACGACGCCAGTTTCAAGCTTTGCATCCTTCACAATCGAGGAAGAAGTATCGCCCTTTACGGCCGTCTCGGTATATTCAACCGTCAACCATACATTTTTCGGCAGATTGAGGTTGATTGGCATTTCATTATAAAACTGAATCTCAGCTTCAGAGCCTTCCTTGAGGAAATCTTTTGCATCACCGACCATATCGGCAGCAAGCTCATATTGCTCAAAGGAAGTTGGGTCCATAAAGTAGAACTTTTCGCCATCATTATAGAGATACTGAACAGTCTGGTTCGTTACCTCAGCTGGCTCAATTTTCTCCTGACCCTTAAAGGTCTTTGGGAGCAAAGCACCCGTAATAAGGTTTTTCACCTTAACATTCACGATGCTACCACCGCGGCCCATAACTTTCTGAGAATATTCAATTACCTTGTATGGTTGGCCATCAAGCGTAATCAAAGTGTTTTTCTTTAAATCTGTTGGTCCGTACATCTCAGACCTCCACTATGCGCTTGCTACAAATGGCATTAATGCTAGATGACGTGCACGCTTAACAGCGGTCGCGAGCTGGCGCTGCTGTTTTGCAGAAAGACCAGTCTTGCTGATTGGCTCGATGCGGCCATAAGCGTCAACATAACGCTGGAGAGTCTTTACATCACGATAGTCGAAGTAAAGATCTGGATCATTCTTGTATTTTCTCATCCTTACCCTTTCTAAAATGGAATTTCACTTAAATCAATTGGTTCATCCGTAATGTCATCTGGAGCGACATCGGTAGAAGCAGCACTAGTCGTGCTTCTGCCAGCGCCATCACCAGCGGCACCGCCGATGAAGTTGAAATCTTCGACGACGATTTCAACGCGGGAGCGTTTTTGGCCTTCCTTGTCTTCCCAGCTACGCTGATCAAGACGACCGGAAACGAGGATTCCGCTACCCTTCTTTGCATATTGCGCGATCAGTTCGCCAGACTTGCCCCAAGCCGAACAGTCAAAGAACGAAACGTTCTCTTTTTGCTCACCAGAGCTGTCACGATAATTGCGATTTACTGCAACCGAGAAGCTACAAACCTGCGTGCCACTTGGCGTAGAACGAAGTTCTGGATCTCTCGTAATGTTGCCTACAATTATAACTTTGCTAAAACCACGCGCCATATATTATTCCTCCTCTTTATCTTCTTGCGCTTTACGTTCTTGGCGTTTCGCCAACATTTTCTCACGACGTGGATCTTTTGCGACTAGCAAGTAGCGGATAGCTTCGTCGGTAA
>CAMKFS010000019.1 GCA_946411935.1 uncultured Candidatus Saccharibacteria bacterium
AAAAAATTCCAATTTTCATTGGAACTCCTTAGAGCGGTACCATCCAATTTCCGAACCTTGAACAATTCGGCACTCACTTCATCTCTCACGCGGACTCACGAACGGTTCTACTTGACTTGTCTACTCGCAGTTTATAAGACACGTCTTTCTTCCGTCAGCTTGTAGCTGATAACTACTCAAACGCTTTATGCGAGTATTATACCACATTTATTCAAAGCGAAACAAACATTAGCGCAATTATATTTTTTCTAAATAGTCCACGTAGCGCTCAACACATTCATCCGCCCATTCATCTCCCGTCGGACAATATAAAGCCGGAGACGCATTCACTTCAATGACTTCATCGCCATAAAAGTCAACACCAATGACCGGCAAATCGAATATCCGCGCAATACGCTCAGCTAATATTGCCTGCTCGTCAGAAATCTCAACATGACGCATCGTGCCGCCCATTCCGACATTACAGACTTTCATAACTCGCACTTTCTCGCCAACAGCCGGAACGCGCCTTATATCAACGCCACTATTCTCTAAATAGCGCTTCGCCTCGTCGACATCTATCCTCGTCGGCTTACCTTTATAGGCTTCGCCACGCAATTCCCTATTTTCAAATTCAATCAACTCAAGAATATTATGCTCGCCATCCCCGGCCACCTTCGCCGGAACCCGTTCATATGCACCTACCACCTTATAATCGACACAGATCACACGTATTTCCATCGCATCGTCGCTAAGTTGCTCCTGCATTATCACACCGTCATATCGCGCCTTATCCGTACAATGATGCGCCGCATCAATTGCCTCATCGAGAGAGCTTATATCCGTCTTTACGCCAAAACCATGCGCACCATAATTAGGCTTAATTACAATCAGAGGATGTCTCGTCAGAAAATCTTCTATCTGCTTCGCCCATTTTCCCTCATCCTCATCAAGCCAAATTGTCTCTGGCTGCTTAATCCCCTCCTGTTCTAATAGGAAATAGGAAGCAATCTTACTATTCGCCAGTTTTGCCGCAAAAAGCGACATCTGGCTAGGCGTGCTAGTCTCGAATCGTATCTTTTTCCCATCTGGACGCGTCGCAAAATACAGCATATGCTCATCGCGAACCACTCGCACATCATTCCATCCCCGTTTTAGAAGCACCCTACGCAGAGCTCTGCTCGTATGACGCAATTCTTCCTCTGGAATCTCAAAGAAATCTTCCAATTTTAATTATCCATCAAATAGTAGTTAACATCATCAATGCGCGGTAAACTCGGGTTCATCCCTTTCCATTCCTGGAGAAGCTTGCCACTATCATCAAAAGCCAAGATCGTTGGATATTCTACAACGTCATAAGTTCGGCAGATACTTTCACCTTCCGGAGAATCAGGGCTATAGCTTTCTGGCGTTTTACCGGTCCGATGTTCAAAATCTCGTAACCACTCAATCACTGCTCTCGCGTAATCTGTTTCTTCACGCCAAATCATTACCACCCGCATTATTTTACTCCTCTTCTGCTGTTTTCTTTTTCATTCGCTCACGTTGCTCAGCGATACTGCGCTCCAAATCGTCAAGAGATTTAAACTCTTTGAATACGCTAGCAAAACGCACATAAGCCATTTCGTTCGTATCGGCCAATACCTCAAGAATCGTCTCGCCAATCAAACTAGACGGAATCTCATCTTTGCCAACATCATAAATACGCTCTTCGACCGTATCGACAACATGCTGAACATCGAGATCGCTATTAAAATATTTACCGACCGAGTTACGTACTGCGCTCATTAATTTATCGCGATCGAACGCCTCGCGTGCACCAGAACGCTTACGCACCATCATTCCTGGACGCTCAATACGCTCATAGGTCGTAAATCGGTGTTTTCCGTCTAGCGACACACGTCGCCGACGAATCATCGTGCCATCCTGAGATTCACGACTTTCGATTACTTTGCTTTCGCCAATTTTAAGATGGCTCATCCCGCCCTCCTAATTCTTATTCTTTTTGCGGCGCCTCAAAATTGCTGGAATATCACTGTCGTCGTCATCATCTTCATTGCGAATCTGATCCCACATATTCACGTTGTCGTTATTCGTAAAATCAGCTGAAGCTGACGTTTCTGGATGAATTGGGGCGGCAGCGACAGGTTCTTCGACTGGCATTGCTTGAACTGGGTCAGCGGTAGCCTGGGTCGGCGTAACATCCTCTGTTGCGCTTGGCGAAACAGGAGTATATGCAGACTCAACGCGATCGCCATAATACTTCGAATCGAAGCCGGTCGCAACAACCGTAACGATAACTTCATCTTCAAGCTCTGGGCGAATTGCAGCACCCCAGATAATATTTGCATCTGGGCTAATGCTTGCAGTAATAAGTTCAGCTGCCTCATTAACCTCCGCCATTGAGAGATCATAACCACCGATAACGGAGAGCAATACGCCACGAGCGCCATCAATTGAAACCTCGATAAGTGGCGATTCGATTGCCTGCTGCGCAGCAATCGTAGCACGATTTTCACCAGAAGCACGGCCAATACCCATAAGAGCAGAACCGGCATCTTTCATAATCGAGCGAACATCGGCAAAGTCCAAGTTAACTAAGCCATGCTCGGTAATGAGCTCAGAAATACCCTGAACACCCTGGCGAAGCACATCATCAGCGATCTTGAAAGCCTCTAGAATAGGCGTGCGCTGATCAATTGTCTGGAGGAGACGATCATTAGGAATCGTAATAAGAGCATCAACGTTACGAGCAAGACGTTCAATACCCCAATCTGCATTTGCCTTGCGTTTCTGGCCCTCAAAGGAGAACGGCTTCGTTACAACACCGACCGTAAGGATATCTTGCTTGCGAGCCTCTTCGGCGACAATGTAGCCAGCACCAGAACCGGTACCACCACCAGCACCAAGCGTAATGAACGCCATATCTGCACCCTCAAGTGCATTCTTAATCTCTTCGCGACTCTCATCAGCAGAGCGCTCACCAACGGATGGATCTGCACCTGCACCAAGACCATTCGTCGTGTCATGGCCAAGATGGACCTTCACATCGGCCTTCGAATTATGTAATGCCTGAGCATCAGTGTTCATAGCGACAAATTCAACACCGTTAAGGCCTGCTTCGCGCATGCGATTAACGGCGGAACCGCCGGCACCACCGACACCAATTACTTTAATACTAGCTGTGCTCTCCACCTCGCTCGGTTTTACTTCGGGCATTTTTGCTCCTCCACATTTTTCAAAATACTTAATTAGATAATAACACCTAAATATTTTTTTGACTAGTTTTAGAGCAAATTATTTGAACAGTTTGGCAATCCTAGAGAAGAATCCGCCTTCTTTTTTCTTTTTAGACTTGTTTTTCGACTTTGTGCCGCCGTCGATATTATCAATATTTCCCCGTTCATTATCACCAAGCATCAAGCCAATCGCCGTCGCAAACTCTGGCTTCAAGATGTCTTCACTTACGCCAATAATACCGCTCGGCTTTGCGATTCTCGTCGCTAACTCAATATGCTTACGTGCAAAATGCTCGATATTTCGCATCTTTGCACCACCACCACAAAGGATAAGCCCCTCCGGCAATCTCCTATCGTAGCCGGCGAGTTTCAACATTGCCCGTACGCTCTCGAAAATCTCTTCAAGACGAGCATCAACTACATCATCTACATCTTTACGCTTGAAGCGATATTCCTCACGACCACGCTTCACTAGCACCTCTTTATCCATCTCGCCCTTCAAAGCCGAGACATGCTTAAGCTTAATCTCTTCTGCAATATCAGGAATCGTTGCAAGCACGGTCGCAAGATCCTTCGTGACGTCATTGCCACCGATTGGGATTACGCCAACAAACTGTAATTCGCCCTCATCAAAGATGGCGAGACTCGTCGTTGCGCCACCCATATCGAGCACGCCAACGCCATTCTCACGCTGTGCGCTATTTGTAACTGCACGTGCCGCCGCAACTGCTGTCGGCTCAAATGGGCCATGTGGCTCAATTACAGCACTTTCACATACTTTGCGAAGGTTTTCGCAATCTGGAATTAAAGCAGAAATCACATTTGCGCGTAGTTCTAGGCGGGCACCATGCATACCCAACGGTTCTCTAATGCCGCCCTGACCATCAAGAATATATTCATATGGCACTAAAGCTAGCGTTTCGCGATTAGCTGGTACTTTACCTGCAATCGCCGTATCGGCAATGCGAATAATATCATCTTCGTCAATCTCGTGTTCAGCAACACCAACTGCAATCATGCCGTCAATCTTTGTGCTACCGATATGAACACCGTTAATACCAATTGTGGCGCGATCAACTTTTACGCCACTCATGCCCTCGACCTTCGCGAGACACTCGTCAATCGCCTTTGCTGGAGGCATTAGCTCCTTTACGATGCCGCGACGCATCCCCTCAGACGCGACTTCGCCATAACCGATAACCGAGACTTCCTCGCCCTTAACTGTACCAGAAACTGCCCGTACGTAATTCGTACCGACATCAATCCCCACCGCAAAACGCGCTTTTTCTTCCATAAATTTATTGTAGCATATAAGCTTAAGCTTGTGTTAAAATTTCGTAGCCGTCGTCCGTCACGAGAATCGTATGCTCAAAATGGCAGCCAAGCGAGCCGTCGCGCAAGCAAACCGTCCAACCATCATCATCTTCTACAACTACCGTATCCGGCTTACCGAGACTAGACATTGGCTCAATACAGATCGTATCTCCAGTATGCAACGTCAAGCCCTGTCCCTTCTTACCATAATTTGGCACCTCTGGTGGCATATGCATGCTCGTTCCAATTCCATGTCCTACATAATTACGAATTACGCCGAGCTTGCCTTTTTCGAGAGTCTTCTGAACCGCCGCACCAATGTCGCCAAGCTTCGCGCCGTCACGCACTTGCTCAATGCCTTCATATAGCGAAGATTCCGTGAAGCTCAAAAGATGCTTCTGCGCCGCCGTCGGCTTATTTCCGACAATCATCGTAAAGGCCGAATCGACATAATAGCCCTGATACTTGATAACAAGATCATAGCTCACTTTATCACCATCCTCGAGCACAATATCCTTTGGAATACCATGAATTAACTCATCGTTCACCGAAATACAAATCGAACCCGGGAAATTCACTTCTGGCTCATAATAAGCCACACCTGCGCCCGCATCAAGAATTTGCTTCTCAACCCACTTGTCGATTTCTTTGCCAGTCAAGCCAGCCTTCGTATATTCGCGCAAATCTGCAAAAATCTTCGCCATGATTTTGCCGCCAGCGCGCATTGCAGAAACTTTTTTCTCATCCATAGACTATATTGTACCCCATTTTTTAAGAACTTCTTCAATTCGCAATGTAATTTGCTCAATCGCTCCAACCCCGTCAATCTTCTCTATTTTCAACCCTTCTTTACTAAGGATTTCGCTCATCGCAGAAATTGTTTGTTCAAAGATTCCCCAACGCTTTTCGATTGCCTCTTTTTTATCGTCAACCCGACCACGTGCTTCAAGACGTTTCCATAACTCATCTTGCGGGACGTTCAAAATAATTGCACCCTCAACATTTTCCAAATCACCATGCTCAACAAGCCACTTAGCCTGCCAAACGTCGCGCGGATAGCCATCGAGAATTGCATTCTGCTCCGCATATTCCGACTCTTTCATCGCATCATGCATCATATTAACGACTAAATTATCATCAACGAGTCCACCCTCTTTCATGATCTTGTCCAAATTCGGATTGTTCTGATCGCGCAGCAGTTGTCCAACCGACAGCCAACGCCAGCCATATTTTTCGGCCAAAATCTGCCCCTGTAAGCTTTTACCGCTCCCCGCTGGTCCAAATAAGATAAACATTTTTTCTCCTTTTTTATTTCCGCTAAAAATACCCCCAATTATCAGGGGTATTCTTTACTTAAGGCCTAACTTCATGCGTTCGGCTTTTTCGGCTTTGCGCTTATCGCGAAGAATCGCCTTGAGGCGACGCTCACGCTTGGAGATTGGTTTGCTAAAACGCATGCTCTCCTTTGCTTCAGCCATCACGCCACTCTGAAGAACCTTACGATTGAAGCGACGAATAATGTTCTCGTTTGCTTCATTCTGGTCTTTTCTAGTTACTTTGATTGCCATACTGCGCTCTATTTTAGCATATCTTCTCGATTACTTCAAGAGAAATTATCATTCCTTCGATTCGTACATTTCCGCCCCACTCATTTTTCGAAAGCGTAAACTGCACCTTCGCCTTATCGCCGGTCGATACCGTCATCTGCTCCTCTGATACATAAAAGCTCATTAATCGAATCTCGTCCTTGCCGTCCGACATAGTTAATGAAAGATGCTTCTCTTTTAGCACTCTTCGGCCACTGATTCGTCCCGTAAACTCAAATATCGGCTCTTCATTTCCTAGGCCAAATGGCTCAAGCAAACATACCTCATCGTAAAGCGTCTCCGTAATCTCGCCAAGATTGCTAACTATAATGTCGCTTTTTTGCCTCAAAAATCGTTCTTGGTCTTTCAGTCCAAGCGAACAATAATACTTCGTAATTGCTTTTTTAAAGTCATCTAACTTATCTGCCGGAAAGCTTAAGCCGCAAGCTCCCGCATGTCCGCCGCCAGATAACTGAAGGCTTTCTGGACAATGTTGCAAAGCCTCTGCTAACGAGAATTCACCAAAACTCCTACCGCTACCTTTTAATACACCCCCCTCAAGTGTCGTTAAGGCAAAGGCCGGCTTCTTATAAATCTCCGATAAACGCCCAGCAACAATACCAACAATCCCCTCATGCCACTTACCAGTCGCCACAATTACTGGCTCGTCGCCAAAGCTCCCATCCACTTCTTTTACGGCCTTATCTTGCGCCTCGCGACGCTCCTGATTAAGCTCTTCTAACTCCTCCGATAAATAAATCGCCTCTGCTCGCGAATCAGTCATCATCAAGTTCAGCGCCACCTCTGCCGTTTTCATTCGTCCCGCCGCATTAATACGCGGCCCAAGCTGAAAGCCAATCCCGTGCGTCGTTATTTCCTCAAGGCGACACTTGGCTCGCTTCGCCAGCTCTTGCAAGCCTTTGCGACGTGTCTTACCGAGCACAATCATGCCGTAATAAACCATAATACGGTTTTCTTCGCGAAGCACCATCGAATCGCAAACCGTCCCAAGCGCCACCATATCAAGCAACCACTTCTCTTGGCCGTCGCATTTACCGCCATTTTTTCGCATATTCAAAGCCCGCGCCAGAGTAAAGGCCACCCCCACACCCGCCATATTTAGACCATATTTTTCGCCACGGCGCTTTGGGTTCACGACCGCTATCGCTTTCTCTGGCAACTTCGGTATTTCGTGGTGATCTGTAACGACTGTATCTATACCGCGTTCATGCAACTTCGCAATCACTTCTCCAGAACCGCTGCCGCAATCTACCGTAATCACCAGAGACGCTCCTCTGCGCTCTATCTCGGCAATTGCCGGCTCATTCAGCCCATAGCCATCCGTAAAACGATTCGGCAACATTATCTCAACCCCCTCGCAACCAAAGCTCGTCAACGCATTTTGACAAACCGTGCTAGCCGTAACGCCATCCGCGTCATAGTCGCCATAGATAATAATCTTCTCATTATTTGCCTTAGCCTTCTCGATTCTGTCAACAGCTTTTGACATTCCGAGCATCAAAAACGGATCAAATAATTCTTCGTATTTCGGATGCAAAAAGCTCTCATCTAGCCCACGGTCGGCCAGTAGCTGCTTAAATAACCGCGTCATCCAATAATCTTATTCGGCGTCTTTTTAGCGTCGTCAGCCTGCTGACTCTTAATTACAATACTCTGCAGCTCTTTCAAGATTGGGAACTGTTTGTTCGTCTGATAAATGCTCGTATTTCCTTTCTTTGTCGCAACCAAAAAACCGCCTTTTGTCATCCTGCGCAATTCGCGCTGAATATTGCCCGGATCTTCCTTTATCAACTTAGACAAGCCACGCACGTGTGTCTTAAAATCAGGATACTTAGCAAAAACAACGATAATCTTCCGCCGCACCCGACTCGTCACGAAAACGTCTAACATTTACCTCCTTTGTACTGTCTCTATTGTAGCCAATGGTTGTAAAAAACACAACATTGACATTCCCGGTTTTTATACCGCGATGCTTGACTTATTCGTCCCACTCAAGAATAAATGGATCAGCAGTCGTACCAGCACCAGACTTGATATAGGTACGATATTTAAGCGCAATTACTGGGCGGACCGAGCCCATACCTTCATCAGCCCAACGAGCATTCATATTAGCATTAGTATTATGGATAATCATAGGAGACGATTCCTGCACTAATGGCGTCATCGTATCGTAATAGCTATTGTAGCTACCAGTTGCATACAGATAATTCTTCTCTATGTCAGTAGAATGCCAATAGACCGTATGCGCATTGTCTCCGTTGGTTCTTGTAATACCCCAATAGCTGCCATCGAAGCCAATACCGCCAAGAATATATTCATCCGCAGTCATAATCGCCACTGGATAAGTCAATGCGCCATTACCATTCTTACTAGAGACCGTAAAGCTGTCATTCTTATTTCTACAATCTACGCTCGGCGTCGATACGCCCCCGTTAGCGAGACCACCCATGCGTACCCAACCATCATAAAGATTAACGTGATTATACGTTCCAGCCTCACCTAGCGCACCATAGGTGATATGACGGTCATTACAATATACCACATCCGCTAGTTTATCGAGATTAGTAGTGATGTTAGCCGCAAACCATTCGTCTACCTTACTCTTTGTGACCGAATTAACTTCATTCTTCGTCATATTCGCCATTGCCTGCTCGATATTGACACCACCAGTCAATTTTAGGGTGCGGCCAGTAGTACTCGTAGCCCCTGATCCATCGATAGCACCAAAGATATAATAAACTTGGTCTCTACACGTAGTTTTAAACCCATTCACAGCATCATTAGTATCGCAATAATATCGATAAGAATCCTTCTTTTCATCCTGAGTAAGATCGCCGACTTTTTTAGGATTTACTAGTGTATATTTTGTACCATCCCAAGTCACATCTGTACCGCCATAGCCATCATTACTGAACGAACGGATGACTCGCGCGTATCTATTATTTCCCCACATATAACCGACATATGCTGGCGAATATGAGCTCGTGTCGTCCGTCCATCTCGCCTGACCGATATTAAAGCTACTATTATCATCGCTACAATGACCATCAGCATAGACGCCAGAATAGACCATCTTTACAGCGCCCTTCTCTGCAGTACGAACAATACGCCAGCAGAAATTGTCGAAGACTACGTTATTATCTACTTCACCGCGATAATAATAGACCGGATAGCTGTCATCTTTATGAGCAGAAAGCGTATTAACGCCGTTGTTATTACCGACGGCTATCGAAGAAGAAGCATTAAAGTCGACATTTGTATCGACGCCATTCGTTTGCGCTGCGATTACGTCATATAGCGTCTGGCGACTTGGAGTTGGCGTATATGGCCAGTTATCAGTCGAAGGCTCAGTGGTCGCCTGAATCGTTACATAGACATGATAATTAGCATTCATGTAATCGCTCTCGCCAGATTCGCACTCCTTACCGGTAGTAGTCGTTTCGCATTCATATTCCTCAGTTTCCTCAAAATCGCAGTCAAAGGTAACCGATTCCATAAAATCCGTCGTCGTAGCGCCATCCGGAACCTCGTAGCGGTAATAGTACCAGCCATCCTGATTAAGAATCCAGTCGCTTTCATTTTGAAGATTAATTTTCGTTAGGCTTTTGCCGTTCTTTTCCTTCGGCAATTCCGTCTCGTGGTCCGTGCTTGTGCTACCGTTTCGTTTCCAGTAGTCCTCATATTTTACGCGCACTGCACGCGTATAGCCGCTGCCGTTTCGATATTTGACGCTTTTCGGCGTCTCTTCCTGGCAGGCCCAGTTCTGCGGCGAATCAAAAACTTCGATGAAATTTTCTTCATTCGTATAGGCCAAATGAAATAGATTATTGAAAAATGCCCGGTTCGTATTATAGGCAATTGCACCGCCAACTAAAACCAAAACTCCAACCGCTGATACGGCAAGAATTGTACGCTTTTTCTTAGCAGTCTTGTCCTGCTTCTTCATTACTACCTCCAAAATGCTACTGCTAACATTATACCAAGTAATAGCCAAAATCGCGATATAATTATCATATGAATTATTATCTGATAGCGCCCGCAAAATCTTTTCATCAGAGCGAAAACTTATTGACCTACGAATCAGAAGAAAAGCTCCAGCCAGGCCATATCGTCGAAGTTCCATTCGGAAAACAAAGCGCTATCGGAATTGTCGTAAGAAATAGTTCTCGACCCGATTTTGCGACAAAACCCATTAACAAAGTACTCTACGAAACACCGCTCCCGACTCATCTTGTCAAAGCGATGCTTTGGCTGACAGACTATTACTGCTGCCCTCTCTCTAGCGTCGTTCAAGCAATTTTGCCACGCGGAATCACTAAAAACCGCCGTAGCGCCCCTAAATCTCTCGAGAACAACCTTTACTCCCCAGAGAGCCAGAATCCTCTCTCCGAAGCTCAGCGTCGCGCTATCGACGAAATAGAGGCCAATCCAGCCAATACCGTCCTCCTCCACGGTATCACCGGCTCAGGCAAAACAAACATTTATATTGAACTCGCCAAGCGCCAACTCGATGCCGGTAAATCCCTTATCTTGCTCGTTCCAGAAATCGCCCTCACTTCTCAGCTTGTTCAGAATTTCCAACAGCATTTCAAAGATGTTGTCCTCCTTCACTCTGAACAAACCGAATCTATCCGTCACCAACTTTGGCAAAAAACACTCGAGACTGCCACTCCTCAAATCATTATTGGCCCCCGCAGCGCCCTTTTCGCCCCCGTAAAAGAGCTTGGTCTTATTATTATCGACGAGGCCCACGAACCTAGCTACCATCAAGACCAAAATCCAAAGTACTCCGCTCTACGCCTCGCTAGCCAGATGAGCAAGACTATTCTCGGCACTGCTACTCCACTTATCGCGGACTACTATATTTGCAAGCAGCACAACGCCATAATTGAGCTCGACGAGCTCGCAATTAAAAACGACAAAACCGCCTCAATTAAACTTATAGATTTCAAAGACCGCGCCAATTTTACCCGCAATCGCATCATCAGTACACCTCTGATAGATTCCATTCAACAATCTCTCGACGACCATCAACAATCTCTCATCTTCCATAATCGCCGCGGCTCCGCCCCGCTCACTGTCTGCGACCAGTGTGGCTGGCAGGCTCTCTGCGAGCATTGCTTGCTTCCACTAGTTCTACATAGTGACAAATATCAGCTACGCTGCCACACTTGTGGTCGGAACTACCCCGTTCCAACCTCTTGCCCAGAGTGCCAGAACGCCTCAATTCATCACAAGGGTTTCGGGACAAAACTTATCGAGGAAGAGCTTACGAAATTATTCCCTCATGCCAAAATCGGCCGTTTCGATGCTGACACCGCCACCGATATGCAACTTGATAAGGTTTATTCAGAGGTCAAAGCTGGCGCTTATGACATCCTAATCGGCACCCAAATCCTCGCCAAAGGCTTCGACTTCCCCAATCTTAGTACGCTCGGCATCGTTCAGGCCGATGCCGGCCTTAATCTCCCGGATTTTTCGTCCGAAGAACGCAGCTACCAATTAATTACTCAGGTCATCGGTCGCGCTAATCGCGGTCACCAAGATAGCCGCATTTTTATTCAGACTTTCCAGCCCGAACAAGAAATTATCGGCTATGCTAGCCGCGCCGATTACTCTGGCTTTTACAATTATTTGCTCAGCAAACGCCAGTTTGCGAAGCTCCCGCCATTCACTTTTTTGCTCAAACTTTCACTCTGCTACAAGACTGAAAAAGCTACCGTCCAGAACTCCCAAAAATTGTTCAAAAAAATTAATCAAATCATCAAAACAGATAAACTGAAACAAATCTCGATCACTCCGCCAATGCCATCCTTCCACGAACGCGAACGCGCTGGCTATACCTGGCAAATTGTCATCAAAGCAAAATCCCGCAAAGACCTGATTCAAATTTTTGATCAGCTCGACAAATCAAGCTACATGCATTATGACTTCGACCCCTATACTTTACTTTAAGATTATGCTAAAATAACAGATAGTTATGAATATTATTACGACTCCAGACCCTCGCCTGCGCGAGAAGTGTAAAAAAGTGAATCATGTCGACGAAGAAATCCATGAAATGATTGAAAATATGATTCAGAACTGCATCGATTGGGAAAAAGAACATGAGTTCGAAATAAGTGCCGCTCTCGCTGCGCCTCAGCTCGGTTATAATCGCCGCATTATTGTTGTTCGCGAAGATACCGACAACAAGGAAAATGCCACTTTTATCCCCCTTCTTAATCCAGAGGTTATCAAAACCGAAGGCAAAATTGTCCGCGATTACGAAGGCTGTCTCTCTGTTCCAAACTATTACGGCAAGGTTCCTCGTCCATCAAAAGCTCGCATCAAAGCTCAGACCATTGACGGCCAAGATGTCCGTATTAAAGCCGACGGTTTCCTCGCCCGCACCCTTCTCCACGAGATTGACCACCTAAACGGCATCCTTTTCATTGATCATATCAAGGGAGAGAAAGACGCTTTCTATCGTCTCGATAACAAAGGCGATCTCGTCCCAGTCGATTACGACGCTGAAATCGCCAATAACAAGGACCTCTTCCCTGATGAAGAAGATTAAGCTTGTATTCTTTGGCAACGAACAGCTCGCTCAGGGCATCAAGGCGCGCCCAATTATCTTTGATACTCTCCGCGCGAACGATCAATTCGAAATCTGCGCTCTCCTTTTAACTAATCCAAACCACCGCAAGCCTTACCCAATCGAAAAAGCCGCCAAAACCGCAAACATCCCTGTATATTTCAGCAAAAATAACGACGAAATCATGTCGATTCTTGAGCAATATCAAGCCGACGTCGGCGTTCTCGCTTCTTACGGCAAAATTGTCCCCGAGCGCATTATTAATGCTTTCCCGAACGGCATAATCAATATTCATCCGTCTCTTCTTCCGAAATACCGCGGTACAACACCAATTGAATCCGCCCTACTTAACGGCGATGCGGAGACCGGCGTATCTGTTATGCGCCTCGCAAAAGCTATGGATGCCGGCAATATCCTCGCTCAAAAGACCGCCAAAATTGCCCCTGATACGACAAAACAAGACCTCTACGAAGCTCTCGCTCAGCTCGGCGGCGACGCTTTAGTCGATGTTCTGCCTGGAGTCGTAGCAAAAAATGCCCCTGAGACCGCACAGGACGAAGCACAAGCGACTTTCACCACTCAACTTGATAAGTCGCAGTCTCAGCTTCAACCTAGCCTTAAAACGGCTCAGACGCTCTCAAATGAAGTTCGCGCTTTTGCCGGCTTCCCGAAGTCTAAGCTCGAATTGCTCGGCATTCCGTGCGTCATTACTTGGACTCACGTTTCCGACTCCCCCGTTACTGAGCTTGACCAAAAATGCCAAGATGGCCAGTATCTCGTCATTGATCGCCTCATCCCCGAAAATTCCAAAGAAATGGACGCGCAAAGCTTCCTTAACGGACATAAAAAATAGCCCCTTACAAGGGGGTATTTTTTACTTAAGCGTTCGCTAGGATCTGGTCTTTGTTGTTGACGATTTCGCTACGAATCTCGCTAATAGATTCGTCGATAATCTGCTGATATTGAGGACAGTTACGATTAAGCCAGATAGCAGTCACGAAGTCGTTCTCTACCTCTGGGCTATCATTACCAGCCACACTAATCAACTTCTGGTAAACCTCGCTATTCTTGTAATCACCAGCAGCTGCGAGCCACCTCGACATCGTTTCCTGATCGTTATCGATAATCTTCTCGAACTCATCGAGTTGCTGATCGGTAAGTGTACTACTCATTTTTTCGCCAATACGAATCTCTAGCTGATCCTGAGCATACTGCAAGAAACCGCCCTTCTGATCAGCTGGCAGCCCACCGAGCCCAACGCTCTCGAGAAAACTGTCATCAATATTATACATAGCATTTTTCTCCTATTTCCCCCATTGTATCACAAAATGCCTATGCTTACGCAATTTTCTTTTTCTTGTATTCGCGGATAAAGAATTTAATATGGTCACCAATCTCAAGCTGAATTTTCTTCTGCGTCTTAAGCGACATGCCACCAAGTTCACCCTCGGCTAACGACGGAACATCAACCTTGCCCTCCTGAACATTGATAACTTCAACCTCGCCAAGCAATTCCTTCTTGCGGTAAGCATGACCGAGCATTCCAGCCGCCACGCGACCACTCTTTACGGTACCGCCGGCGATAATCTCGGTTTTCTCCGTGCGGAACACACCCTTCACCTCAAGTTCGCCCGTCTCAGTCTCAATCATCTCAGCATCAAGCATTTCTTCCATCTCGTGCTTTGCATCATCAAGAAGCTCATAAATCACACGGTAGACGCGCACTGGCACACCATTGCGCTCTGCCATCTTAGCAATCGCATTAGGCACCGTCACATTAAAGCCGTAAATAACTGTCTTGCCGCCAGAAGCCATATAGACATCGTTCTCCGATACGGCACCAACACCAGTCGATACAATGTTTAGCGTAATCTCGCCTTGTGTATCAATCAATCTCAAGGAATCGACTACAGAGGTAACCGAGCCCTGGACATCACCTTTCACAATCACATTCAAGGTCTTAGTATTATCTGCAGTATTCATCATGCGTAGCAAATCTGTCGAGGTAACATTCGTATTAGCAGACTCGTTCGCCTCTGCTTGTGCATTGAGAAGCGCCAAGCGACGCGCAGTCTTCTCGTCTTCAACCTCTTCGAACTTATCACCAAAGTTTGGAAGCTCCTTAAAGCCAGTAATCACAACAGGGGTAGATGGAAGTGCCTTACCCTTTGGTTTACCCTTCCAATCAAGCATTGTACGTACCTTTGCATAAGTCTTGCCAGCGACGATAAATTCGCCAACCTTCAACTCGCCACCAGTTACCAAGAGGTTCACTACGGAACCCTTACCAACTTCCATATGGCTCTCAATTACAAGGCCTTCTGCTGGAATATTTACGTCCGCCTTTAGCTCATCGATATCTGCAGTCAAGAGAATCATATCAAGTAGCTGCTCAAGGTTCTCACCGGTCTTAGCGGAAATCGGCACCATAATCGTATCGCCACCCCATTCTTCAGGATTGAGATTAAAGTCAGTTGCGAGCTGCGCCTTCGTGCGATCAATATTGGCGCCCTCTTTATCGATCTTATTAATAGCAACGATAATTTTCGCATTCGCCGCCTCGGCAAACTTAATTGCTTCTGCCGTCTGTGGCTTCACGCCATCATCGGCTGCAACAACAATCACAACAATATCAGTAAGCATCGCGCCGTGCTGGCGAATCGCCGCAAACGCCTCATGGCCCGGCGTATCAAGAAAAGTAATTTTGCGATCCTTATATTCCATCTGATATGCGCTAATGTGCTGCGTAATACCACCAGCCTCACCCTCGACAGTCTTCTTCTTGAGAAGCGTATCGAGCAAAGTCGTCTTACCATGGTCGACGTGACCCATTACTGCTACCACTGGTGGGCGGAGCTTTGCATCTTTAGATAACTCGCGCTTCATTCCAGGAAGCTTTGAAGAATTCTCCTTGCGCTCAAAGCGCACATTCTCAAAACCCAACTCCTCAGTCATAATCTGCGCCGTCTCAACATCAAGACGCTGATTAATCGTGGCCATAATACCATTCTTAAATAACTCGCCAATAAGATGCGTAACAGATACGCCAAGCGCATTTGCTAGCTCGTCTACCGTAATCGAGCCAGAAACCTGTATAACTTTTTCTTCCATCTTTCTAGCTCCTTTCGCTTAAAAGTTAATAAAAAATCCACCCGCCCCAA
>CAMKFS010000020.1 GCA_946411935.1 uncultured Candidatus Saccharibacteria bacterium
TTGTCGCGGCGCTCGCTACTGCCGCCATCACATCAGTCAAGGCTGCTACGGTCGAGGTTAATAGCTTCACCCTCACGACCAACTACGGCTTTTACGATAAACTCGTCGTTACTTATACTGACAAGAATGGCGATGAACAAGAACTAATCTCGGACTACAACGAACCAGCTAATATCCCAGACCAAAGCAAAGATGGCTATACACTCACTGGTTGGGAAGACGAGCAGGGCAACCCAGTCGATCCAACTCAACCAATCACGGAAGACGTCAAGATTCATCCAATCTACCGCACTCATACTTACACGATTAAATTCAATGGCAATGGCGCAAATGGTGAAATGACAAACCTCGCCATGACCTATGATGAGGCCAAGACTCTCCCAGCCAATGCCTTTAATTTCCCAGGCCACACCTATGCCGGCTGGGACACTGAAGCCAACGGTTCCGGCATTCATTACGACGACCAGGCCGAGGTAAAGAATCTCACTACCGAAGATAATGGCATTGTCACGCTCTACGCTCAGTGGTCCATCAATCCATTCCATATCGACTACGACGGCAACGGTGCTACGAGTGGCGAAATGGCTACGACGAACTGCGAATACGACCAGAGCTGTATTCTCCGCGACAACGCCTTCTCTAAGCCTGGTTATCACTTCACCGGTTGGAAGTATAACAATAACGATTATGTCAACAAGGCGGACGTGAAGAATATCATTGAATCCGGTACGATTACAATGGTTGCTCAGTGGGAAGTTAATCACTATACTATCGTCTTCGATATTAATACCGACGATTCAAACGCTTCTGGCGACATGGCAGATATGGCCAACCTCGAGTATGACCACGATTATACTCTCACCGCCAACGCCTTCACTCGTACGGGCTACAATTTTGGCGGCTGGAATACCGAGATTGACGGTCGCAATTTTGGCCTCACGGATGAGCAAGAATTCCATAACCTCACTACTACGAACAATGCGGTTATTACGCTCTATGCGCAGTGGACCCCAATCCACTACAATATCGCCTTCCATCAGAACTCCGATGGAGTTACTGGCAATATGTCGAGCCAGGTCTTCACCTACGACGAAGCAAAAAATCTTACACAAAACGCCTTTATTAAGAATCACTATAAATTCATGGGCTGGACTACAGCAGCGAACGGTACCGGCACCAAATATGATGACCGGGCAAGCATCTTTAATCTAACGACCGAAGACGGTGCAACGATTGATCTCTATGCTCAATGGAAAGAGCGCACGGCTTATCTTAAAGGTACGGTTAATAATTCTTGGGGTAGCGCTGGCGATATGATTAGAAGCCTACCGGGCTATGCAAATGCAACTGCGTTTAGGCATTATGAGGGTGAGCCTAATTTCGACGAAATCGAAACGAAATATAATATGGCTATTAGTTCGTCGAACTTCCCGGTTTATACCTGGATAGATGGCGAAACAATCTACTGGTGGAGCGAAGCCGAAACAATTTATGCACATGAAGATTCTCGAAACTTCTTTAGTGGTCTTAAGAAGGCTGAAACTATCGACTACTCAGGATTCAACTTTAGCCTAACTAAGAATCTTGCGGGCTTCTTTAGGAATACGGCCGCATTGAGCACGATTGATTTGTCGCCGCTTGCCGCCGCTAACCCGACGACGCTTGAAGAAATGTTCTACGGTTCGGGCATCGCATCAGTTGATTTGTCACCACTCAACACTACGCAGACAACCAATATGAATGGCATGTTTAATAGTACTACTACGCTCGAGACTGTGAATTTGTCGGCTATCGACACTACTAACGTGACAGACATGAGTTATTTGTTTAATAACAGTACCAATCTTAAGAGTGTAGACTTTAGTCATAATAACTTATCGAGCGTAGAAAACATGAGTAACATGTTCCGTGCTGACAAAAAGCTTGAAAGTCTTAACTTCACGGGCGTAAATACGCCAAATCTAAAAAAGATGAGCTGGATGTTTGGCGGCGCAAAGATTGCAAGCCTAGATCTCAGCGACCTTGATACTGGAAACGTTACGCATTTCGACGAGTTATTCTATCATGCAGATGTCGCAAACTTAGATATTTCAGGATTTGATACGCATAACGCAACTACGTTTGGCAGTATGTTCACCGGCTTTAACGCCCATGGCCAAGTTCTTGATCTGTCGCACTTTGACACAATAAGTCTTAATCACAGCATGTATGAAATGTTCAACGGGACAAATGCTAGCGTAATCGACCTTAGTAGCTTCGACATCAGCGCCGAGAGAGCCGCTAATATTGGCATGGCAAACATTCTTCACATTTCCAATAGTGTCGAAACTATTTACGCGACGGAAAAGCTACATTTCCACGACTATAGTTCCGTCCCAGATACAAACTTGGGTGTACCAGCTGATTATGGCGGTCAGTCAAAACTCGTAGGCGGCGCCGGCTCAACCTTAGCCAAGCTTACGTTACTTGGAATCGCAACCAACGATAAGGCTCGCATCGATGACCCATGCAACGGCAGGCCTGGCATGTTTGCCGTGAAGAATGCGCAATATATTTGCTATAACGCCAATATTCCTAGCGGCGAAACTGGCGCCGGTAGCAAGGCTGGCGAATATCTCTCGGTCGGAACTGGTAACTTGACGGCTAATAGTTTCGTTCGCGAAGGTTACAATTTCGCCGGCTGGGTCGACGATGATAACAATAATTACGCCGACGGTGCCGAAGTCACCATCGCTGCAGAATCCAAGACTCCACTCAATTTGTACGCAGTGTGGGAGCCAAAAACCCTAACTATCACCTTTGACAAGAACGATACATATGCGGAAGGCGAAATGGGCACGCAGACGGTAACCTACACTGCAACCGAGACCCTCAATGCGAATACCTTCACGAATTACCAGCACACCTTCCTCGGCTGGAATACTCAGGCCGACGGTAAAGGCACGCATTATGATAATCGCGCAGAAATTGAAATTACCACTCCAAACGACTTCACGCTCTATGCGGAATGGCAGGCCGTACTTCAATCAGCTCACGGTAACAGTATAGACCTCACTATGCTTTCCGCCGATAAGGCCAATGAAGATGTGCAAATTAACGAAGATACGAAATGCAAGCGAGCGGTCCAACTCCATGAAGAAATCTGTGAATCTGGTCACTGTACGGATTTGGGCTATACTGAAACCGGCAGCAAGGGCACAAATGTCGTAAGGTATGGTTCATTTGGTACTCAAGGTGGCCCGCTAAACTCGGGCGACGCATTCACTTGTGACGTCGATGGAAATGGTGTATTTGATGAAAAGTATGAGCGGTTCTACTACGTCAGCGATTATTGGAACACGAAGACTCGAGAGTTTGAAGGTGACACTGCTGTATTGATTTACTATAGGTCTACATATCTCGGTCAAGGAACCACCGGCCAGATAGCGTCGAGCTACTTAAACCCGGTTACGTCTGGCCCAACCATATCGAACCTGCCGAAATCGTCTTTGTGGCAAAATGTCAGTTTGAAAAATACAAAACGCGACATCTTGGCCTTTAGGGAGGGTGAGGAGATGACCACTACAATAGAGGACTTTGATTATGAGGGTTATTCGGCTAGATTATTAACGATTCCGGAGGCGAAAGCAGGGTGTAATGTGACTACAATACAAGGAGGCGGAGCGGAAACGGATTCTACATGTATGTATATGTATGAAAACTCGAGATTTGTTATTAATGATTTTAGCACCGAGAGTATTGGTGTGCCACTTGAAAACACGTATATTGGTACGACAAGTAGTGAGGATAATTACAGATGGTTCATTCAGTCTAGAGTCGCCGCCGGTTTCCATCCCACATCGGCAAGCACCAGAGTTAGTATGAGGCCAGTCATCGAAGTCCCGAAGAACAAAATTTCCTACTAGCTTTTAAGCCAGCCCTTCGGGGCTGGTTTTTGTTACATATTTACAGAATCTTTTCGTCTTTAATTTCGTCTGGCAGGTAGTTTTTATCGAGCTTGAAGCCGGCTTCCCATTTTTGGCCTTCGCCAAAACCGAGCTCTTTCATGAGCTTTGTCGGGGCATTGCGGAGCCAAATCGGCACTGGCAAACCCATCGTACGGCGCGCCAAATCCTGCGCCTTATACCAAGCGTCGGTCGTCTCGCGAGACTTCTTTGCCTTCGCGAGCGCAGTCGTGACGTGCGCGAGAATTAGGCCGCTTTCCGGCATGCCAATCCGCTCGACCGCCATGAAGGCATTGAGCGCGAGATCGAGTGCACCGTTGCCAGCCAGGCCAATATCCTCGGAAGCAAAAATCACCATGCGGCGCGCGACGAACTTTGGGTCTTCGCCGGCATTCAGCATGCGGGCAAGATAATACAGCGCCGCATCGGCATCGCCGCCACGCATCGATTTAATAAACGCAGAAATATTATCGTAATGGTTGTCGCCTTTTTTGTCGTAGCCCGGCACTTTGCGACCGGCCGCTTCGAGCACTTCCTGGACGCCGACTTTTTGCGATAGACTTAGTGCTAATTCGAGATCGCCAAGCGCCGAGCGAGCATCACCGCCGGAGAGTTCGGCGAGATAATCGATCGCCGCGGCGGTCACGCGCTTCATGGCCTTCTCGGCCTTAATCGCGCGCTTGAGCACGGTAATAATATCGTCTTTGCTGAGATGCTTTACGATGACAACGCGGCTGCGCGAAAGCAGCGGGGAAATCACTTCGAAACTCGGGTTTTCGGTCGTCGCGCCAATGAGAGTAATCAAACCCGATTCGACATGCGGCAAAAAGGCATCCTGCTGTGCTTTATTGAAGCGGTGAATTTCGTCCACAAATAGCACAGTGCGCTGTTTCAAATTCCAGTTGCGCTTCGCGGCTTCGACGACTTTTTCGACGTCTTTTTTGCCGGCCGTGACCGCGGAAATCTCAACAAAATCCGCCTTGAATTCCTTCGCGATAATACGCGCGAGCGTCGTCTTGCCGGTACCAGGAGGGCCCCAGAAAATGATATTCACCGGCTCCTGCTTGCGCACGATTTCGGTCAAAATCTTACCATCACCAATAATGTCTTCTTGGCCCACCACTTCGTCGAGCGACTTTGGTCGCATGCGCTCGGCAAGCGGAATTCTATTGTCCATATTGCTCCTTTAGTACCTTGCGGGCGGCGCGCAAAATCGCGAGCTCGCGGGCGGTGAAGAATTTTGCCTGATAAACCATTTCGCTCGTATCGACTTTTTCGACTGCCGCAATCGCGTCATCAATCGTATCGAACCACTCTAATTCGAAGCCGTCTTCTTTTTCATCGTCCATTAAATTATTTCCGACGTAATCTATCGCCTGCGCTAGAAATGCGTAGGATATATTGCGTTGTTCGAACTTATGGCGTTCTTCGCGCGTGTATCCTAATTCGCGAAGTAGCTTAATTTTCCAACCAGCCTCTTCGATAACTTCGCGATGCAGTGCTTCAGTGATCAGCTCGCCCGGGTCAATGCCACCGCCAGGAAGTTTGTAATAGCCACGGTTCTTGGCATTAATTAGTGCCACTCGGCAATTCTTGTCGACCAATACGGCGCGCGATGCTGTGCGCTCAATGAATGTTTTCTCGTCTTTATCTTCCGGCAAGCCGAAATCGCTATCGTGAAATATCGCAATACAATCATTTGGCGCTAGTTCGACTTTGTAGTCAGTGTAGGTATTATCTTTGCCATAACGAAAGAATGCGTTAATGACATTACCTCGCAATACTTCTGGAATCCAGTGCTGGGTATCGTCCCACATCTTCGCGAACGGAAGCTTATCGATATCGTACCAGCTCGGCGCTAATTCGTCTGTTTCGACTGCTTCGCCAGAGAAATCCTCGCTGATAAAAATATGTGTAATATCAGTTTCAGGCTCGCCTTTGTAAAAAAGATTGCGAAAGATAACCGTGCCGGCGCTGCGTGCGCTCGCAACCTTGATTCCAACTTCTTCGGCTGTTTCGCGAATTGCGGCCGCAAGTGGAGTTTCGCCTGTCTCGACCTTGCCGCCTGGCTCTGTTAATTTGCCGGCACCAAAACCACGCTTCTTGATTCCTAAACAGATTTTATCGTCTCGCTTGAGAATCATGAGAGACAAGTGTCGAATCATTGGCCTCCTAGGTATTAATGGTATTAGCTCTTAAGATATATAATACGCCATTTACAAGCCCCCAGTCCAGGGCGACCGGCTTGCCGAGATGTCGCTCGATTTTCTTTGCCGCCTGATAGATTTTTTGTACCTCTACTGCTTCGAGTACAAGCTCGTCTTCGTTGCTTTCGAGCGAAACTGTCCCGTCCTTTTTATTTACTAAAATCATGTCTGGCTCCTCATCGCGCTCAATTACGCTGTTATTTGCCCAGAGGTTTACTTCAATTAGAATTTCGCTTCGCTCGCCGGTATATGGATTCAGCGAATAGGCTTTACCGTAAAACTCGCCGTCGAGATATTCTTGAATTACAATTGCGCTCCTGTCTTGACGGCGGGCAATATTGCCTTGAATATAGTTAATTGCGGAAACTAAATTGTTGCGACTAATCGGACCTATCGCTTCTTCTGAATCGCTAGGTTTAAGGAGGGAAGAGCGGATAATGACTTCGTCAAGCTTCATTTCATCATATTTTCTTAGGATTTCATTGCTCATTCCGTAGCCAACGTATTTGCCGAGAGGCACGACGAAACCGCGAGCTATTGTGAAGCCGGCTCGCTTAGTTTTTGTAAAATTGGCGCCTAACTGTCCGACGACTTCTGGGTCGTCGTTATCGCCGAGCAAAATAATACTGCTCATATCCGTTAATTATACCACCTCTGATTGACTTTTGCACGATTTTGTGCTATAATGAAAAAATATTGGGCTTCCTAGAGCCTAAAGAAATGATCCCCGAAAAAGGATAGTAGTTTAAAAGGAGGAATTGAAAAAATGAGAGCAATCGAAGAATTACAGATTAAGTTGATGTTGAATGAGCTGGAAGAGCTCGAGACGCTTAGTAGCCAGCTTTCGGCAACCCAGGAACAGATGACGCGGCGGATTGGTGAGCTGCGTAAAAAGCTGGATGGTATTTGCGCGAATGCTGAAGCGGAGCGCGAGGTCTATACGAGCCAATCTGAGTCAACGCCAGATATCGAGAACGAAGATGAGGGTGAAGAAAATGAAGGAATCGACATTGTTGCGGAGACTCTGAACTCTTCAATGAGTGACGACCAGCGTGAGCTCCTAATTGCCGCTGGGCTTATTGAACCAGAAGATGTGCCAGAAGATGCTCCGACCGAGCGGCTAATTGCTACTCCGGAAGAGGCTGAGGCTGCTAGAAAAGCGATGGGGTCGGCGACAGCTAGCAAGGAAGAATCGAAGAAAGAGCTAAAACCAAAGAGAGCTTCGAAGAAAACTTCCGCTGTAGACAAAGATGAAGATGAAAGCAAAAATAAAGACGAAGATCTCGTTTTTCTCAATGGGTGACCAGGCGAAAAAACAAGGGGTATCTTGGTCCTGATAATTAATGCCTCCAAAAACCACCGACTCATTTGCCGGTGGTTTTTTATATTATTTCGATGCTAGGCCAGCATCCATCAGAAGCTTCACTTGCTTGTAATCGTAGTTCGTATTCCAGTTGCCGGCGAAGCCATCGGCGACATACTTATCAAAGACGAAATGCGGCACGCCACCGTTAATCTTGCTCTGCGCTTTGCGCGTGTTTGTATCGAGCTCAGAAAGCGTCTCCTCATTCTCGATGCAGGTCTTCATCTTGTCATAATCTAGGCCATTAATTTCGCTAACGAAATCGTAGAAATAACTCTTTTCTAGATCAGGGATTCTTGGCGCTGTCTTATCGACGCCAATCCCCTTAGAATGGTAATCGTTATAAATCTTCTTGAGTAGGGCATAATAATAATCCCAGAAATTGCCCTCGCGCGCTGCGCAATATGCGCTAATACCGGCTGGCTTGCTGTTATTCGAGTGGCCGTTAACGTAGTTTACGTCAGTAACGCGTATTTCGAAAAGAATCTTCTTATCTTTAATATAATGCTGTTCGAAATCTTCGAGGTTTGCTGCAACGGCATCTGAAAACTTATCACAGTATGGGCAGAAAATGTCTGTATACATGACGAAATGATGCGTTGCGCTATTCTTATCGCCCTTCGACATTTTGGCATTCCAAGTATCTTTGTCTGGAGATGCAGGGTTAATTGCGTTAAAGATAACTAGAGTAACCAAAAAACCAATTACTAAAACTAATACTCCGATTCTGATTGCTTTTTGCATACACCTCCTTATTGTCCTGATTATATCACTTTTGTTTTGCGGCTTGGATTGTGACGTAATTTGTATAGCCGAGTTTGACGAAAGAATAGATTAGCAACACGAAGGCCAGAGCCGTAAAAACATAGCCGAGCCCTTCAGCAAGTGCGACCGCGGCACCACCAGCGATTGCGGACAATAACGGCGTAAGCAGGCCGATGCCGCAACTAGGGCAACCTAGTGCAATAAAGCCAAAAATAGCGCCAACCCCACTAGTACTAGCACTATTCAATACGGCGTCTCGTTCGCGATGCCGCCAAGCAAATGCGAGATGAACGATAATGAGTGCTTGTATTAGCGAAAGCAAAATAATTGTAGCTCCGTAGAATGAGCAAAAATTCTCGGCTATCGCTGGGAAAATACGCCCCATGACTTCTAGTTTTTGGTCGAAAGCTAGACCGGACCAGATAAGCTGCCAGTTACTGCTGCCGTCGCGGAAGAAAGTCAGAAAGTATAGAAAAACCAACAGGCTGAGCAGAAATAACAAAACTGCTTTTGGCCGCTTCACGATTAGGCCAGTGCTTGCGCAGGCGAATTTCAATCTATCAAATGCCGTTTCGGCTATTTTTCGGATTGCCATAGACCGTGAATATTACAAAATGCGTATGCGCGAACTTTGCCTTTTTCGTTCATTCTTGAGAACTTCACTACCGGTGGCGTAGTTAGGCCGAGGCGCTGAATCTCGACGCGCTCGCCGTCAGTCAGAGCAATCCATTCAATGCGATGTTCTGGCTCCATCGGATGAAGCTGTAGACCAATTTGGACTTCAGTGTCGTTTTGGTTAGTTTTGATGATTGGAGCGTGTTTTTCGCTACCTTCAGTGCCGTGGATATGATCGAGAATCTCCATGTCGCTACCGCAACAATTTGGACGGACGTTTGGGTCGACCATGACAAATAGCAAGTTACCGCAAGTGTTGCAACGATAGAATTTTAATCCTTCCTGTTCTTCGGACATAAACCTCCTTTTTCTTTAATATATTTTAGCGTATTTCGGTCATGTTTTCCATCGTCTTTTTAATTCATATTTCACACTAAAATTTCGAAAAGTCAATAGATTTTTGCGATTCACCTCTATTAATTTCTGAAAAATAATATAATATTTCTTCATAAAGTCAATGTTGACTCATAAAAAGCTTGCGTATAAAATAAAAGGCAAGAGGTGTAGTATCGGACGAATCGTTGAGAGATTCGCCGGATACAAGAAAAATGAGTCCCGTCTGCGAAGGACTTATTTTTTTATGCTATTCTTGTTAGATGGAAGATTTTAAAACGATTGAGGGCGCGACTGCGATTTTAAGGGTCTCCTCGTGAATGCTACCGAAAAAGGACTTCATCTTGTTGCGCTGCAAGGTGCGGGCGGTGCTATGCTTCGTATTCGTCCGGACAAACTCGTTGCGGAGCCGGAAAACTATATGTTCCTCGACAGCAGTCTCATTAAGGGGATAGAAGTTAAAAAACTTTAGTTTTATTCAGAAAAAGATCAAAAAGGTCCGCATCTCTTATGGTGATAAGGCAAAAATGTTCCTACTCGGCAACGTAGAAGAGAAAAATATTCCATATCAGGCAGAAAACTTTGCGAAATTCGCCGAAAAATACAAAAAATAAACTATTTTCCCGGGCCGCTCTTTAGCTGAGCGGCTTTTTTGTGGTAAAATATTCTCATGGTGCGTTGGCGGAGCAGTTACGCAGCGGTCTGCAAAACCGCGTAGACCAGTGCAACTCTGGTACGCACCTCCAAGATTATTTAGGTCAGTGGCCCGAGTGGCGGAATTGGTATACGCGGCGGACTTAAAATCCGCTTCCTTTACCGGATTATGAGTTCGAGTCTCATCTCGGGCACCAGGACTATAAAATAGGCCATTAGGCCTTTTTTATTTTGTTTTATAATAATGTTAATGGATATATATTTAGATATTGATGGCACGATTCGCGGCGTCGCTTCGCCACTTGATGATGTAATTGAGCTCTTAGAGTATTGCCTAGATAATTTTCCCGGACAACTTTATTGGTTGACTACGCACTGTCGCGGCGGCGTTAATAATTGCTATTACGCGCTTGATTTTCTGCCAGACGACTTGAGAAAGCGTGCTACTAATGAGATAAAGCCGACCGATTGGGGTGCAATGAAAACTGATGCGATTAATTTTTCGCGACCATTCGTATGGATAGACGATACGATTTTTGACGGTGAACTTCGTGTTCTGGCTGAAAAAGGTGCAGATGATGGCTTCTTTGAAATAAACCCGAGCAACCCGGAGGGGGTTAAGGAGGCGCTAGAGTACATCAAGTATCGAGCAGCGCATTTAAGCTAATTTGAAAATGAAAACCATTTCCAAATTCCGCCAAAAGCAGTATTATGGAAATATGACATATAATACGCGCCAAAAAGAAATAATCGAAAAAGCAATTTCAAAGAAAAAGAAGGATTTCTCGATCAAAGAAATCTATCTGGAGCTATCTGCGAACGGTGAGGATGTAGGCCAAACTACCGTCTACCGACTCGTCGAAAGTCTCGCCGAGGAGGGGGCGATCCGAAAGACTCTTGGCGCCGATGGCTCGGTGCGATATCAACGTCTAGACAAATGTAACCATTATGGTCACTGTTATCTGAAATGTAATAAATGTGGTCGCTTCCAGCATGTAGATTGTGAAGACGTTTGCGATCTCTCTGCTCATATTGAAAACCATCACAAATTCAAAGTCGACGAAGCAAATATCGTTATCAATGGTACTTGCAGGAGCTGTCTATGAAGCTGAAGAAACTTATTACGGCGCTTATTCTGGTGGCGCTAATCGCTGGGGGAATTATTGGTGCTGTTATCTTGAATAACCGCAACAAGGGCGATCGTCGAGGAATAATTGCGACGAATTTTGTTGCTTACGATTTCGCGCGTGCTATCACGGGGGATTCCGGCGCAGTGAAGTTACTTTTGAAACCTGGCGCTGAAGCACATGATTTCGAGCCGAGCCCTCAGGACATTAAAGATATTGTTGATGCTGACTTCTTTATTTATACGGGTGGCGAATCTGACAAGTGGGTCGACGGAATTGTTAAAGATAATAATATCGATACGACAAAGATTATTAAAATGATGGACTTCGTCGAGCTAAAAGAGGAAGAAAAAGTTGAGGGGATGGAAGATGAGCGTGGCGAGCATGAAGAGGAGGGCGAAGAGTATGATGAGCATATTTGGACTAGTCCAATCAATGCGATCCGGATCATTCAGGCGATGCGCGATCGTTTTATCGCGAAGAATCCCGCAAAAGATAGCGACTATACGAACAATGCGAACCGCTATATTGATTCTCTTAAGAATATCGATAGCGAATTTCGCGACATCGTCAAGAGTGCTAGGCGCAAAAACCTCGTATTTGGAGATCGCTTCCCATTCCGTTATTTTGTTGACGAGTACGGCTTGAGTTATGCGGCTGCTTTTCCGGGCTGTTCGGATCAGACCGAAGCAAGTAGTAGCACGATTTCTTATCTAATAAATAAAATTAAATCCGAAAAAATCCCAGTCGTATTAAAGATAGAACTAACGAACAGCAAGCTTGCTCAGACTATAGCCGACGAGACTGGCGCAAAAATTCTGACATTAAATGCTGCGCATAATATTTCTCAGGAGCAGTTCGATAAGGGCACGACTTATGCTGATATAATGAAGGAAAACTTAAGCGTTTTGCGCGAAGCGTTAAATTAAAATGGCCCTCCTGTGTTTGAATAAGATTACATTAAGCTATGAAGACAACGTCGTTATAAAAGATGCATCTTTTTCGCTCGACGGCGGCGATTTTGCTTGTGTTGTTGGAGCGAACGGCTCTGGCAAAAGTACGCTTGTCAAGGCGATTCTTGGCCTGATCAAGCCGGCGGCAGGAACGATAGAATATGGCGATGGCCTAGAGCAATCAAAGATTGGGTATCTGCCGCAAGAAACGCGACCAGATAACAATTTCCCAGCAACCGTCGAAGAGATTGTTTTGACTGGCTGCCTTGGGCATATGAAGATGCATCCGTTCTACTGTCGTTCGGAGCGAAAACATGTCAAAAAGAGTTTAAGAACGCTCGGTATCGAATCGCTCGCAAAGAAGAGCTTCATGGATTTGTCGGGCGGACAGAAGCAAAAAGTACTCCTCGCGCGTTCGCTTTCGGCAACGGAGAAGTTGCTTATTCTGGACGAGCCGTCAAATAATCTCGACCATGATTCGCGTAAAAAATTCTATCAGACTCTAATTAAGTTGAATCAATCTGGCTTAACGATCATTATGATTACGCATGACCTAGATGCCGATGATTTAATTGGCAATAAAATCATTTCAATTAACGAAGGTGTTGTAAAAATAACAACAACTAAAGAATTTCTAAGAGGGCTAGGTCGATGATGGAATTATTAACTTATCCATTTATGCAACGTGCACTACTTGTTGGCGTACTTATTTCGATTTGCGCAGCATTACTAGGCGTCGTTCTGGTTCTTCGCCGCAACTCGATGATTGGCGACGGCTTAAGCCATACTGCTTTTTCGGCTTTTGCGCTTGCGATCGTATTCGGTTTTGCGCCGCTCTGGTTTGCTTTGCCGGTTGTTATTGTTGCGTCATTTTTCGTGCTGAGGCTCAGCCAGAATCGACGTATTCATGGTGATGCCGCGATAGCGGTTTTGTCGGCGTCTAGCCTCGCAATAGGCACCTTCGCAATTTCGATTTCTAAAGGTGTCAATATCGATTTAAATAGCTATTTGTTCGGGAGCATTCTATCGGTAACTTGGCTCGACCTGGTATTTTGTATAATTCTAACGACAGTAGTAGTTTTGCTATATCTCTTTACCTATCATCGCATCTTCGCAATTACTTTCGATGAAGATTTTGCGAAATCTATCGGCATTCGAACCGGCATATATGACGCAATTTTTGCAATAATCTGTTCGGTCGTTATTGTGTTGGGCATGCGCCTGCTTGGTTCGTTGCTGATTTCAAGCCTAATAATTTTCCCAACTCTCACTGCGATGCGCCTGAAGCGATCCTTCCGTGGTATTGTTCTGGTTTCGGTCCTGATATCGGCACTCGCCTTTATCGTCGGTCTTGTTCTGTCTTACTTATTTGCAACTCCAACCGGCGCGACAGTAGTTATCGTAAATCTCTTCATCTTTATTATCACAACACTGATTCGCAAAATCGTCGAATGATCTATGCTATTATAGAATTAGATAATAGTGCGGAGTAGGAGGTTATGAAGAAGCTTTTTATTGTTATTCCTGCTTATAATGAAGCGGATAATATCGAACAATTGGTGGATGACTGGTATCCTGTAGTAAAGAATATTAATAAAGAATCGCAGCTTGTTATTATTGATGATGGCAGCAAAGATGATACTTTCAAGATTCTAAAGAAACTAAAGAAAGGTCGTCCGCAGCTTACCTGCGTAACGAAACCGAATGCTGGCCATGGCGCAACGGTGCTTTATGGCTATCATTACGCTCTCGATCACGGTG